>DATNQB010000070.1 GCA_036702875.1 Oculatellaceae cyanobacterium
CTAGCTTGATATATACAGATTACCGGAGTTGAAAGATGCGCGCTAAGAGCGCACCCTTTCAACTCCAATAAAATTACCTGTAACCAATAGTGTAATTTTTCTCTCCCCACAATGAAGTAACCCTGCCTTTTTAAGGGGGGACATTTAAAATCCCCCAATTTATGTGGTATATCTGCGTAAGTCCTGATTATTTGGATAAACCTAGCTGATATTGCGGGTAATATCGGTATCGACTAGGAGTGTGGAGTTACCCACAGTATAGCTTTGGTATAAATTACTGCCGATAGTTTCAGTACTGCCAGCAATCCAACTTTGACCTGTAGAGGTAATCGTATCGCCAGCATTACCCAGGACAATTAACTGATTACCATCATCTGATAAATGCTGTAAGTCTAACTTAGTGAAAGTGAGACTATTATCACCCGTGCCAGTAAGATCTATCTGCTCTATGCCCATAATCAGATTATTAGCAATAGAAGTTAGATCCAAACCGATTAAAGAAGCATTAACACGCAAAGTATCGTTACCCGTGCCACCATCAATGCGCTTAAAGCTAGTATCCGATATTCCCAATATATCGTCACCAGCGCCACCATAAAGCACATCGGCGCCGCCACCGCCAGTAAGGATATCGTCACTCATACCACCAACAATTACATCAGTTGCAGATATACCCGTAAGAACGTCAACTTTCGCAGTTCCCCTTTGTGTAACAGCACCCGTGAAGTTGCCACCATAGATGACATAGCTTTTGCCAGCATTGCTGACCTCAGAGGGGTCAGCAAGGTTTGCCCCAACAATTAAATCACTAAAGCCATCGCCATTGACATCCCCAGCATTGCTCACACTGATACCGGAATTGTCGTATTCCGCAGCCCCATTAATCACAAAACCGCCAGTACCCGCCTCCAGCGCACTCAGATTCACGACGGTAGTATCAGATTTGCCAAATACTACATAGGACTTGCTATCATAGGTTGCCCCAGCAGGGTCAGCCTTGGCTGCCCCAACAATCAGGTCATCAAGACCATCGCCATTGACATCTCCAGCATTGCTCACACTGATACCGGAATAGTCATATTCCGCAGTCCCGTTAATCACAAAACCGCCAGTACCCGCCTCCACCGCACTCAGATTCACGGCGGTAGTATTAGATTTGCCAAATACTACATAGGACTTCCCTGAATTGGTTCCCCCAGCCGAGTCAGCACCATATGCCCCAACAATTAAATCACTAAAGCCATCGCCATTGACATCCCCAGCATTGCTGACACTAAAACCGGAGAAGTCATATTCCGCAGCCCCATTAATTACAAAACCGCCAGTACCCGCCTCCACCGTACTCAGATTCACGGCAGTCGTATTAGATTTGCCAAATACTACATAGGACTTGCCAGCATTGGTTCCCCCAGCAGGGGTAGCACTACTTGCCCCAACAATCAGGTCATCAAGACCATCGCCATTGACATCCCCAGCATTGCTAACACTTCTGCCAGAGAAGTCCTCAGCCGCAGTCCCGTTAATTACAAAACCGCCTGTACCCGTCTCCACCGCACTCAGATTCACGGTGGTAGTATCAGATTTGCCAAATACTACATAGGACTTGCCAGCATAGGTTTCCCCAGCAGGGTCAGCAGCACTTGCGCCAACAATCAGGTCATCAAGACCATCGCCATTGACATCCCCAGCATTGCTGACACTAAAACCGGAATTGTCATATTCCGCAGCCCCGTTAATTACAAAACCGCCAGTACCCGCCTCTACCTCACTCAGATTCACGGCGGTAGTATCAGATTTGCCAAATACTACATAGGACTTGCCAGCATTGGTTCCCCCAGCCGAGTCAGCATATTTTGCCCCAACAATTAGGTCATCAAGACCGTCGCCATTGACATCCCCAGCATTGCTTACACTAAAGCCAGAGAAGTCATATTCTGCAGTCCCGTTAATTACAAAGCCGCTAGTACCTGCCTCCACCGCACTCAGATTCACGGCGGTAGTATCAGATTTGCCAAATACTACATAAGACTTGCCAGCCTTGCTGTCCCCAACAGGGGTAGCACGGTATGCCCCGACAATGATATCATCGAGACCATCGCCATTGACATCCCCAGCATTACTTACTGAGCGACCGGAAAAGTCACCGATCGCTTGCCCGTTAATCACAAAACCGCCAGTGCCTGCTTCCACATTACTGAGGTTTACAGGCAACACCCCAAAAACAAAGTCAGCACTACTAAGAGTTAGTCCCGTTACATCCTCAACAATCCCTAGCAACTCATCAGGTTCAGCCCCAGGTTTATCTAGATAAATCCCCGTACCCGCAGGCAAACTACCTGTTGTAGCATTCAGCAGATAGTTACTCGCCTCATCTGCTAGTCGAAGTCTATCCGTACCACTAACAAAGTCTTTAATTAAGGCGTAATCTGCCGTTCCATCAGTCGTTACATCGCCATCGTCATAGAAGGATGCAAACGCATTCCCTAGCACAAACAAATCCTGACCATTTCCCCCAGTCAGGATATCTAGTTGTCCTGACGCTGAAGTGCTACCACTGAGGGTATCATCGCCATCCCCACCATCTAGAGAATCATTGCCAAGACCACCATTAAGGCTATCATTACCAACTTCGCCAAGTACGGTATCATTGCCATTTCCACTACTGAGCGTGTCATTGCCATCTGCACCTGAAAGCGTATTGTCAGCAGCATTACCAGCGATGGTGTTATTGCTAGCATTACCCGTGCCACTAATGGCAGCGCCACTCAGGTAGAGATTTTCGATATTGGCATTCAATGTCCAATTAACACTAGCAGTGACTCTATCCGTACCACCCGTAGCGCTAGTTTCTGTGGTGATGTCACTGATACTGTCAACGACATAGACATCATCTCCGTCCCCACCACTCATGGTGTCATTACCAATGCCACCATTAAGATTATCATTGCCTTGACCACCATCAAGGTTATCGTCTCCTGCTCCACCATTGAGCAGATCGTTACCATCACCACCAGATAGGGTATTATTAGCTGTATTACCAGCGATGGTGTTATTGCTAGCATTACCCATGCCACTGATAGCACTGCCTGTGAGGGTGAGGTTTTCGATATTAGCACCCAATGTCCAATTGACAGAAGCCTTAACTAGATCTGTCCCGCCATTAGCATCGGTTTCGGTGACGATATCCCCAATACGATCAACTAAATAAGTATCATTGCCACTGCCACCAATTAGGTAGTCAACCCCACTGCCACCATCAAGGTAGTCATTGCCATTACCGCCATCAAGGGTATCATCACCTGCATCTCCACGCAGGTGATCCTTGCCATCACCACCAGAAATGCTATTGTTGCCACTATTGCCAGCAATGGTGTTATCTAGCTCGTTACCCGTGCCACTAATGGCAGTGCCACTCAGGTTGAGGTTTTCTATGAAGTTACCGAGTGTCCAGTCAATGCTAGAGTTGATGGTATCTGTTCCACCATTAGCATCGGTTTCACTGACGACATCGGCAATATCGTCTACTACATAAGTATCGTTACCATTTCCCCCCTTGAGGGTATCAATGCCAATACCGCCTTCGAGGGTATCGTTTCCATCTAACCCAGTCAAGCTATCGTTTCCGGCTAGTCCTTGCAGAAGGTGTTTAACCTCAGTCCCTTGTAAATTGTCGTTACCCGTCGTGCCTTTGATTATTGCCATTTAAGCTATCTTTATATCTGTAAAGGAAATCCAGTTAAGTTGATCGTTAACGTCGTCAGTTGCGATCGCTCTTAGGCAAGAGCTAAAAATTCTCAATGCTCTATGCGTACTTTTTTAATTAGAAATTCTCTATCTAAGGATAGAATTTTTAAAATAATTAGTAATCTATTATCTATATATAGTTGACCCAACAAAATTTGACCCGGATGGTGCAGGCGAGACTAATGACATTATGAGCAAACACAAGTTTTTCTCTATTTGAGTGTTTGAGGTGAGGGCATATTTTTCCCAATTCGTTGCCAATTGCTAAGTATTAATTACCAACATCTGATTTACCTGCTAGGCTATTTTTTTCACCAGGCAACGCATTTCAAACTCCAAAGCTAGGGTGTCTTTGTCTACTAAAAATAGCGACTGACCCATGTTAGACGCTATTTTTACCGTTGAAATGCGTTGCATCAATATCAGCAGAATTACTTAAATAATATTGCGGGTAATATTAGTATCGACTAGCAGTGTGTAGTTACTTACATTATAGCTTTGGTAGAGATGACTGCCGATAGTTTGAGGAGATTTGTGGAATTCCTAAATATGTAATGACAGACCGCGCAAAGGAATTTAAGTCAGAACATTTAAAACAAATTTCACTACAATTAGATTTTACACGGCGGAGGTCAGCGTTTCCAGGTGATGTAAATTATATGTCATCGTATAATTATCTATTGGGGTGGTTTGAAAGGATCGCTGCGATAGCGCAAGCGCGCCGCCTTGTGGCGATCGCACGATGTAATGCAGCCATTTTATAGTAATTAATTCTTTTGCTGGACAAAAATCGCCAACAAAGTATGATGAAAGTTTTATTAATTGGAATTGCTGTAATATATATGGTTAGAGCAGTTTATATATCTCACCAAGTTCTCTAGTCTAATTTTGGACAAGAATTCTTTAAAAGTGGTTTCAACTCTGGACAAGAATTCTTTAAAACTGGGTTGATGCCTGAAAGTCAAGGAGATAGGTAACTTACGTCTCTTAACCTGGTAAAACTGGACAAGAATTCTTTAAAACTGACAATAATTATTTAATGTACAAATGGAGAATAGGAGACTCGAACCCCTGACCTCTGCGGTGCGATCGCAGCGCTCTACCAACTGAGCTAATTCCCCAAAGCATAAATCATTTAGGACTTACGCATAAATCATTCTTGAAGCTGGGGCGGGTTTATATCTATCAAAGGTTTGTCAGCATAGCCCTTTGTGCAACCCGCCCCTACAAAGGGTGATTTTACCGTTCTCTTGCGTAAGTCCTGTCATTCTAACATCCCTAATATTAAAACAAAAACTGCGCCAGAAAGAATATTACTGGAGCAGTTTGGCAAATATGGCAATAATTAACTAACGCCTTCTACTTCCGCAACGGTTAAAAGTGTCTTCAGCACTGAATCCGGGTTCAAACTCATCGAATCAATTCCCTCTTCTACCAAGAAACGCGCAAATTCAGGATAATCACTCGGTGCTTGACCGCAGATACCGATTTTGCGATTATTCCTTTTAGCAGATGCGATCGCCATTTTTACCATCCGCTTCACAGCTTCGTTGCGTTCATCAAATAAATGAGCAACTAAACCAGAATCTCGATCTAATCCTAAAGTTAACTGAGTTAAATCATTAGAACCAATCGAAAAACCATCAAAAACTTCACTAAATTCATCAGCCAAAATTACATTACTGGGCAATTCACACATTACATAAACTTGCAACCCATTTTTACCTTGTTCTAAACCATGCTTCGCCATTTCAGCTAACACCTTACGCCCTTCTTCCGGTGTGCGACAGAAAGGAATCATCGGGATAACATTTGTTAATCCCATTTCATCCCGTACCCGTTTAAGTGCGTGACATTCTAAAGCAAAAGCATCCCGATATCGCACATCATAATAACGCGCTGCACCCCGCCAACTCAACATCGGGTTTTCTTCTTGTGGTTCAAACTGTTGACCACCTAAAAGATTTGCGTATTCATTACTCTTAAAATCACTCATCCGCACCACTACCGGATTAGGATAGAAAGCTGCGGCGATTCTAGCTACCCCTTGAGATAACTTATCTACAAAATAACGCGGTTTTTCTTCATACAAAAAAGTTAAAGCAGCAATCTTTCTTTTGACTTCTTCATCTTTTAAATTATCAAAGTTAATTAAAGCTAGTGGGTGAACTTTGATATGATTGGCAATGATAAATTCTAACCGCGCTAATCCTATGCCATCATTAGGAATCGCTGAGAGACTAAATGCTTCTTCAGGATTACCCACATTCATCATAATTTTAGTGCGAGTGCGGGGGAGGTTTTCTAAAGGAATCTCCTTAACTTCAAAAGGTAATAATCCTGTATAAACTTTTCCTTCTTCTCCTTCTGCACAAGAAACTGTTACTTCTTGCCCTGCTTTTAAAATATCAGTAGCATCACCACAACCAACAATTGCGGGAATACCTAATTCTCTTGCTATGATCGCTGCATGGCACGTGCGCCCACCTTTGTTAGTAACAATGGCACTCGCTTTTTTCATAATTGGTTCCCAATCTGGATCGGTTTTATCTGTTACTAAAACTTCACCTGCTTGGAACAATTCTAGTTTTTGAACATCAAAAATTACTCTAACTTTTCCTTGACCGATAGCTTCCCCAACGCTACGACCTGTGATTAAAACTTCGCTATGTTGTTGTAAATGATAACTGCGGAGAACATTTTTAGTCTTTTGAGATTGTACTGTTTCTGGACGCGCTTGGACGATGAATAATTCCCCTGTCAATCCATCTTTCGCCCATTCAATATCCATTGGGGTATAAATACCCCGTATTTGGCTATAGTGGTCTTCAATAATGCAAGCCCAACGCGCTAAATGTAAAACTTCGTACTCATTTAGGGCAAATTGTTGCTGTTCTATTTTAGGGACTCGTTCTTGTTTAGTAACTTTACAACCGCCTAAATCGCAGACTAATTTTAATTCTTTAGTTCCTAGACGTTTTTCGATAATTGGACGAAAACCTGCTTTTAAGGTAGGTTTAAATACTACATATTCATCTGGATTAACTGCACCTTGGACAACGTTTTCACCTAATCCATAAGCAGCAGTAATTAAAACAGCATTTTTAAAACCTGTCTCGGTATCAATGGTAAACATTACGCCAGCACAAGCTAAGTCGGAACGTACCATTTTTTGGATACCGACTGACAAAGCAACGTCAAAGTGATCGAAGTCTTTAAGATGACGATAGGAGATAGCGCGGTCAGTAAAAAGGGAAGCAAAGCATTTATGACACGCTTCTAAAACGTCTTTGATTCCTTGAATGTGTAGATATGTTTCTTGTTGACCTGCAAAACTTGCGTCGGGTAAGTCTTCGGCGGTAGCAGAAGAACGTACGGCAACTTCTGTATCTATACCATAGCGATCGCACATTGTTTGATAATTTTGCGCGATCACATCTTGCAAATCTTGCGGAAACGGCGTATTCAAAATTAAAGAACGTGCTTGTCTACCGCGCTGACGTAAATTGTTAACATCTTCGACATCTAAATCAGCAAATAGCTGACGCAGTTTTACTTCTAAACCCGCTTTCTCAATAAAATAGCGATAAGCAGAAGATGTTGTCGCAAACCCTAAAGGAACTTTAACTTCTTTGCGGGTTAATTGTTGGATCATTTCCCCCAAGGAAGCATTCTTACCGCCTACTAGGTGGACATCAGCCATCCCAACTTCATCAAACCACAGAACTAGCGATCGCTCTTTGGAGGACTGGAAAGACTTTTCTTGAGCCGTTGTCACCATAAGGGTTTCCTCCTATCCTGTCCTTAGTGTAACTACGGCTATCCTCTATATGGATAAATCTCATCAATTCGTAATTTTTTTTACAATTTCTTTGGGATCAGTGTTGACCATAAACTAGCGGTAGGTTGTGGGGTATAGAAATATTCAATACTTAGATGCCAAAATTATTAGCTTTCCAGACTAAGCAGTAATTCTGTTAAAGCGAATACATTAACCTACTAAAATTTTTCCGATGAATGTTAAGCTGTTACGGTGTTAGACTGCCACTGACTTCGCAATCTTTGCCAGCAATCGCAACGCTTCATTTACCGAAGCTGAGTCTTGAAAGATCTCTGCTACATCTGGATCGAGAACCACAACATTAGTTGCTTGCATATAAGCTTCATAATACTTACCACGAACACCACCTGAAAAATCATATTCAGGTCTCATATCGTCATTGACGGTTGCTTCAGGTTCCTGACTCATAATTTCTTCTCTCTTGTCGGGTGGCTAAACGGGCGCTGATTAAACGCACCTCACCTTCTCGTTCCGTGTGGGAGACAACCAAAAGTCGTTGCCACCTTGAGTGACCTGTCGTCAAAAGACGCAATTCACCCACCGAGTGGTCAGGGTTAGAAATTGTCAACGCTAATGGATCTCCGAAGACAGTTACAGCCTCTTCAAAAGACACACCATGCTTCTTAGCATTGCTACTCGCTTTGTCTCGATCCCACTGAAACTTCATAGAGCTATTCTACTCTCATCTCCTGTTCCTTGGTTAAAAAACAACCAAGTTTTAAGACGAATGGTGTTGAAACGAGTAACAGGAACATTATAGTCTCTCTTTACACTTACCCCTTAGATAATATAATAATTTAATAAATTGAAATTACGTCTTCAAAACTAGAATAACGTTCCTGATCTAATTCATGGATACGTCTGTCAGCTTGATGAAATTGCTGATAATAAAATACCCAATCTTTGGCAGATTTTTCTAGATTACGCCACTTTTGCAAACAGTAACGTCGCTGTTGTTCACACTTTACCCTTTCTAAAGATGCAACTGCTGTCCTAATTACCAAATGTGGGTTAAGAATTTCTAGCTGACTTTTCTCGTCCAGATGAAATAAATGTATGAAATTAGCAATATTTTTAGGTAATTGAACACTAAAATCTTGCAATAATGAAATGATTACCTCTGATGTATAAATAATTTCTGGTGATTTTAGTGCTAGGTCTTGAAAATATTGCCACACTAAATGATATTGAAGGCTAAATAATAAATCTCGATCTTCTAAAGCAAAAATAATATCTTCTCGATATTCTGGACAATGTATATAAATTTTTAATAGTAATATTTCTGCTTGGTTTAAAAGATCGCGATCAGTTTTAGCAGGAAGAGGTATAAATTGCTGTTGAGTGTTACTTTTTGGTTGTAAGGGTAAATTTAATTTTTTAAGTTGCTTTCGCAAACTTTCAATTAGTAATGTTATAGAACGACTATCATCTTTGCTAAGTAGTTTTGCACAAAGTTCTAAATAATGAATTTGACTAGCGGCATTCTCAATATTGCTCAGTAACTTAACCATTTCTTGAGCAACTTGCTGAAACTGGTCAGCTTGGCTAATATCTCGGTTAACTAATGTTTGTTGAATCTGCCAATCTAACCACAGAGGCGCATTATCTAACAATTCTTGATATTGTGCCGCACCATCAGCTTTACCTTTAACGAATTCGTCAGCATCTTTACCTTTTGGTAAATTGAGAATGCGTAACTGTACTTCTCCTTGATAAGCTAAATTAGCAATTTCGCCAATTGCTCGTTCTGCGGCGTTAGTTCCAGCAGCATCAGCATCAAAATTGAGAACTATTCGCTTAGAATCGGTGTAACGCAGCAGTTGTTTTACTTGGTCTAAACTAAGTGCTGTACCCAGAGATGCAACTACATTATTAATACCAGCTTCGTGAAGTGCGATCGCATCAAAATATCCTTCCACTACCACCGCTTGATCTCGCTTACCGATGGCATCTTTTGCCTTATCTAACGCAAATAAAGTTCTCCCCTTATCAAATAACTCAGTTTCGGGTGAGTTAAGATACTTTGGTTGCTCATCAGTTAAAGTACGTCCACCAAAACCGATAACTCTACCTTGGGTGTCGTGGATAGGTATCATTAAGCGATCGCGAAATCGGTCATAATAACCCCCTCCAGACTTGCGTGGTACAATTAAACCCGCCTTTTCTACAAGCTGCACTGGATAACTTTTTTGTTCAACCAAATACTTATAAAGAATTTCCCAACCAGACGGCGCGTACCCTAACTGAAAATTTTGAATCGTTTCCTCAGTTAAACCTCGTTCAGATTTCAAATACTCCAGCGCCACATTTCCTTGTGGTTGTCTTAAAGCGTGTTGATAAAAGTTTGCTGCTACCGCTAAAATCTCAAATAATTGCTCTCGCTGCGTTAATTGACGCTGTAACTCTTGACGTTGTTCAGGTTCCAGAGTTTGTACGGGTACTTGATAGCGCCGTGCTAAATCTAGCACCACCTCACCAAACGCGCGTTTCCCTACCTCCATCAAAAACTTAATTGCATTACCGCCAGCTTGACATCCGAAGCAGTAATACATCTGCTTCCCTGGACTAACGGTAAAACTCGGTGTTTTTTCCTCATGGAAAGGACACAAACCTTGATAATCCTTTCCACGCTTACGCAAAACAACGTGTTCCGAGACAACATCAACGATGTCTGCACGTTCCTTAACTTGCTCAATAGTATCTGGGTGTAAGCGGGGAATCTGCATCAACAGGTAGCCAATCTCAACTTTGAACGTTTAAAAGTTCTCAATTTCTTATGTTATAGCAGTCAGCAGTCTGCACCGTCAGCTATCAGATTTTCTCAAAGCTAATGCAGTACAGAATTACCCCACCCGCGCTAGCCTTGCATTGCTCCCTCCCCTTAATAAGGGGAGGGTTGGGGAGGGGTGTACTATATTTAAATATAAGCTTGGGTAGATTCTTCACTTTTTAAAGGTTGCATCAAAATTTAACAATTGCCTGCTAAAACAGCAACCATTTCCACTAAATTATCTATTTCAACTGGCTTGCATAAGTGGTGCTGAAAACCTGCTGCTGATATGTTTTCGTCCACTTGTTCGCCTGACAGTCCAGTCAAAGCTATTGTAGGAATTACTTTTCCGGTTTCTCTCTCTTGATTTTTTACTTCCTGCATTATAGATAATCCATTACCGTCAGGTAAGCTGATATCGCTAATTACAATGTCTGCTTTATGAGCTTTGAATGTGGATTTAGCTTCATTTAAAGAGGCAGCAGCAAAGACAGTTGCCCCTGCTGCTTCAAATACAAAAGTAAATAGATTGCGAATATCTGGCTCATCTTCTATTAAGAAGACAACAGTTCCTTCTAGGGAATGATTAACATTCATATTACTTACTATATTCTAACCAAATGGTTGAAGTATTAATGACACCTTACCATAAATTTTTACTTGGTGATTGACCACTTCCTTCGTGCTAATCTAATCTTATTAGCGCTCATCACATTAAATTATAATTAACTTACTAATTCCTATAATTCAACTCGAAAAAACTTACATTTTTTAATAAAAATTAATTTAAATTATATATTGTTTTATTTTAAAAAATAAAAATAAGTTGCTTTTATTTAACCTAATAAATTGTAATATATGTCACTATGTAATTCTCAAAAATAGAATAACATTAATTTAATATTCAGCTTATATTCTTATCTATGGTTTGATCCCATGTAAACTGTTCTGCGATCGCTTAACCTAAAACTATAAGCAAAATAAGTTACCTGTTGTTTTAAAATCCTTCTTGAGATAGATACTTTTCATTAATTTTTAAATACATAAATCTCATCTCTTACCCTTATGCGCGAAAACCGACTAAAACGCAAACTGCTACAAGGCGAAGTCGTAATTGGCCCCTTTATGAACTGCGCGTATCCGGCATTTATTGAAATTTGCGGACACGCAGGATTTGACTTTGCCATCATTGATATGGAACATGGCGCTTTACACACATTAGTTGCAGAGGATTTATGTCGCGCTGCTGACTGCGTAGGACTATCCCCAGTTATCCGTGTCCGCAAAAATGATGCACCACAAATACAACGTGCATTAGATATCGGTAGTGCAGGCGTACAAGTACCACAAATTGAAACCAAAACCGATGCAGAAGCGGTTGTAACTGGTGCTAAATATAGTCCTTTGGGTTCACGGGGTCTTTCATTTAACACCCGCGCTGGACTATATACAGCAGCAGGAACACAAATCACAGACAAACTTAATCAAGAATCACTTGTAGTTATTCATGTTGAAGGTAAACGTGGGGTAGAAAACTTACAAGAAATTGTCAGTGTTCCCCATATTGATGTAATTTTTCTTGGCCCTTATGATTTATCCCAATCTTTAGGTATACCTGGTCAAGTACGTGACCCCCGTGTAATTGAGTTAATGCAGAAATCTGTCACTACTATTCGCAATGCTGGTAAAGCTGTAGGTACATTTGCTGATAATCCCGAAGTCGCCAAGCAGTGGATTAATACTGGAGTTCAATACATTGGTTTAGGTGTAGACGTGGCTATTTTCTTAAAAGCTTGCCAAGCTTTAGTAGAAGCAGTGAAAAACTAAATTTAAGTATAAATATCTAGTACTTACGCAAGTCTAAAAGCTAGATCAAAACTAACCCCCCAATGTAATTGAGGAAACATTTCAAGTCCCCCTTTTTAAGGGGGATTTACGGGGATGTTTATATGTAGTGCGGGCAAGATGCCCGCATAACGTTTTGCCTAAATCCTAAAGATAAAATGTATCGTTTTTGTAACATACTTGACAACGCGAAAAAATTTCTGATTTATACTTGAAATATAGAGATCCTTAAATAAAAAACCATAGGGGATCAAAGAATAAGAGGTAAAATCCCATGAAAACATCATTGGGAGCGACTTGCTTAGAGTATGCCTTTTTATTTACCTTGAGAAAGGTAAAGTCATTGAATGTAGAAGACTTAAAACCATTTTTTGAAGATTTGCCTGTTGATCCTTATATTAAAGGAAAGTATCGCTCCAGAAGATTATCTCGTTTCTACGTTTCTGCTAATGAATTAATCAAGTTACCACATGGTTATTTTGCTCAAAGTAAAGACTACAACCCACTTTTAGGTAATATAAACAGAGAGTATGCAGAGTTAGATGATGAACTAATTAAGCTAGATACTTTTAAAAGAATGGTTTTAGCTTTTAGTGATTCCTGTAAACTTCACCCAGAAGCAGAAATAGGAGTTCATCAAATCAGGATTACTTGTTATCCTCATAACTATGGCAATCCAGCACCCGAAGGTATTCATCGAGATGGTACTGATTTTGTTGGTATTTTTGCAGTAAATCGACACAATATTGAAGGTGGCGAAACACATCTCTATAAAACTAAAAAGCAAAAGCCTGTTTTTAGCCAAATTCTTAATCCAGGGGAGTTGCTATTAGTAAATGACAATGAATTTTTTCACTTTACAACTCCGATTAAGCCTGCATCCGAAGGTATAGGTACAAGGGATGTATTTGTACTAACTTGTCCGAGTTTACTGACCTAGAATCAGTCTAAATCTTCATAAATTAAGGGTGCTTTACATAAAATCATTGTAGAGACATTGTATGCAACGTCTCTACATTCCCATGAGAGGAGAGTTAGGGTAAGTTTTATAGGTAAAACCTAGACATATCTCTTTAGCTTGAAAAGCTAATAGCTAAAAGCTAACCGCTAATTGCTATATTAACCAACAGCTACGCGGGGTAGTCGATGTTTAAAACCACAAAGAATTTCCCAAGAAATTGTTCCTAAAGCTGAAGCCCAATCATCAGCTTGAATCTTGATGTTTCCTTGTTCTCCTAATAAAGTAACTATTTCACCTACTTGCAAGTTAGGTATAGAACTAACATCTAACATCAACTGATCCATTGTAATTGTGCCAATTTGTGGCACAAGTTGACCTCTAATTAAAACTTTCATTTTGTTAGAAAGGCTACGAGGAACCCCATCCGCGTAACCAATACCAACAACTGCAATTTGTGTCTCTTTACTTGCTACAAATTTATAGCCATAGCTAACACCTGTTCCTGGGGAAATAGTTTTAACTTGCGTTACTCGTGCTTTCACCTGTAGAACTGCTTTAAGATTAATTACCTGTTGCAGGTGATCCGCAGGATAAAGACCATATAGTGCTAAACCTACACGCACCATGTCGTAGTGCAAAGCTTGATCGCTCAAGGTAGCAGCCGAATTAGCTAAATGCAAACGTGGTAGATTAATTCCAGTAGTTTTAATTTGAGCGATCGCACTTTGAAACCGCTCCTGCTGCTGTTTCATAAAAGTAGGGTCAGAATCATCTGCTGTTGCCAAATGTGAATAGATACTGGCAATTTCCAGATTAGATAATCCCTGTACTAACTCGATAAATTCAGTTGCCTCTTGCCAAAAAGTACCCAGTCGTGACATCCCAGTATCGAGCTTGACATGAACAGGTAGCTTTTGCTCTAAATTCCCTAAAGTCTTTGAAAATGTTTTTGCTTGTTGCGAACTACAAATAGTTGGTTGCAACTTCCAATCTGCGATCGCCTGAATTTCTTCTGGACTATTCACCGCACCTAACACTAAAATTGGTACATCAATCCCAGCTTGCCGTAATTTAATTCCCTCTGGAACTGTAGCTACACCTAACCAACTAGCACCAGCCTCCAAAACCTTCTGAGACACAATTCTCGCACCATGACCATAAGCATCAGCTTTAACAACCGCCATCAGTGCTGTTTGTGGTGATAACAAAGACTTGATTTGTTCTACATTATGCACCAAAGCCTTTAAATCAATTTCCACCCAAGCGCGTTGGCATGGATCACCATCAAATTCCCACTGCATACTGGTAATATGCGGATAGCTACAGGGGGATTCTGCCATACTGCTTGCAGGCGTATCTAGCATATTCGTTTACTCCTCTACTCACACAAGCGCAAAACCGCTCCCGAAAAGCCAACTATAGGATCACAAGATTAACTAAAAAGTTTATCCACAGTTTGATTTTGATACAAGTTCTAGAGGATGATTTTCCGAGCAGGAAGTATGCTTTACCTAAGCTATTATTTCTTGTCCTCTACCTGTAGATTAACTTTAAAAATGTTATCTTGAATATGTCTCTGGTCAAATGGGTTAATCCTACGTGGCTCTACGTGGCTAGTTACCAGCAGGATAGAACGAGCGATACTCCTCTTGTCGTCGCTACGCTATCGCATTTGCGGGCATCAGGATGAGAATTATCAATTAATTACCTAAAAACATTTTAATGAAATAAATATATGAACTCCAAAATAGCTTATTTGATAGCTAGTCTCACCATATTTCCTAGCCTCATTTCGTGTTCTAGCAACACTAATAGCCAAAAGGAAACTGCCGCTACTACGACGACGAGTGCAGTTGACAATCCTATTGAATGTCAATATATGTATTTTCAAACAAAGGATTGTAAACCATCTACTCCCAGTTCCCCAATAGCAATATCTCAAAATACCTATAAGCCGGAATTATCCAGTAATATTTCTACCCCAGAATTATCTACTTCTAACTTAGTTAGCAATATTTTAAGTGATAGTAGAAATTTAGCTTCACCGCCTAACCAGTTGTCTAGCAACCCTGCCAACAAACCACAAAATTCTGCTAATTCAGCATCTCCATCTCCTCGCTTTAGCAATTTCAGCAGCAACTTAGTTACTCCTAATACTGTTACTCAACTTTCCGCTACAAACCGCCAATCAGAAACTTCAAATTATAACTTAGATTATACCAATAACAATCAAACAACACTTCCACAAATAACTAACACTCCCACAATAGAATTTTCTCAACCAACAGTAGTTACTGGAGTAACAACCAATGAATTGCAGTTCCCCTCGTCTAGGAATAATAATCTAGTTAAAGCATCTCCAACTCAGGCGCAGGAGTTACCACCGCCTCGTAACTTGCAATTACCCACTAATCAATTCAACGCTGAATTAACTCCCAATAAGATACAAGAACAAATTCCTTATTTTACGCCACAACAAGTATCTAATAATCAGATTAACTCTAACTTAAATACCAATCGTTTACCAGTTCCATTATCTACAAGTAATTATTCCAAAATTTCAGAACAAATAGCTCCGAATGCCAGTAAAAACGGCTCTAAATCATCATTTTCTACCAGTAGCAATCTAGATTATTTTGTTGATACAGTTGAGTCTCAGTTAAATACTAATGAGTTACAACCAGAATTAAATTTATCTCCTAATCAGATTAATTCTGTCATTAAGAATAAGCAAATACAAATTCAATTCCCTGCTAAAGAAAAAACTTTACAATCATATAATAGTTCACAAATTTCGCCAGCCGAACCATTAATAAAATTGGGCATTTGATAAATATGTAATAGTAATTCTGAGTTAGGGACAATAACGGAAAAATTACCTCAAACATCCCCAAACTCAGACTTATCTAACAATTCAAGAAACTTGAAACCACAGTTAACGAACTTGAGCGCCAGAATCATCTATTAACCTTAAACCCGAATTTGGATGAAAGTCTAAAATCTTGATCTTAGACTCATCAAAAAAAGCTTAGATGATCTCCAGCAACTCAACCTTAACAAAACAGTTTTAGTTACTGATAAGTTTTTAAAGTGGATTTTTCTTTTTTGTTGCTTGTAAGTAAGGGGAAGTCAGCCGTCAATTTTCTGTAGTAGCAAGCAAACAGCGCAAATCACGATCAGCCTAAAAGCTGGTAACTCTTGCTCAACGCCTAACTTATACATTAAGTTATATGTTTTTGTGTATCTATCTGCGGACGGACTTTAACTATGTTATTTTATGTACTAAGTAATATAAATGGGTAGATAGTTTGCTCCTCTGTGCGTACTTACTTGCAAGCCAGTAGGGTGATGAAAAGCGTTAATCAGGAGTAGTCAGACCTATCCACTAAGTAAATACATCTACAAAATCCCCTAAATATTATGAGATCTAAACATCTACAGTCTAAAGTAATTTATTTCATGGCTGGTATAACCGTTGCTAATGGTATAAATTATATTTACGGTAATAATAATCAAAATCAAACTGCTGCTAGTAGTGCTACTGTTCCTAGTGAATTTGAAAATCCTATTGACTGTAAATATTTGTATTTCCAGAGCAAAAATTGCCAATCATCTGCTGAAAATTCCCAGGACGAACTTTCAATAAAAGTATCGAAAGCTATCTATCCGCCAGAATCATCTAATACATCCCAAAACTTTCCCCCTCCAAAATTCTCAGTTTACGGTTTAGCTAACACCCTTTCATCAAATAACAAACCTTCAATTTCACAACCTAAAAAATTATCTAATAAGGTAACTAGAAGCTCTAGAATTTCTGCAAATCATAGAACCCAAAATGGTAATCGCCAGAGATATTCTCCCTCATCGAACTTAACGGCAAAAAAAAATCTGAAAAATTCTGATATTAATCGTCTAATTCCAGTTTATAACACCCAATTAAATAATTACAACTCTAACTTAGATTCTGGATTAAATAACAATCAGGCAACGCCTATAGTATTAACTAACAGTCCTACGTCAGAATTATTGGAAAGAACAGCGCAGCCTGAATTAAATTCCAATCAAATACAAGCAGCATTACCCGCAAATAAAGCTACAGGCTCGATTCCTCAAACTCAGGCGCAAGAGTTACCTGTCTCTACTAATTTACAATCAAATACCAATCAGTTGAATCCTGAATTAACTAGCAGCAAGATAGAAGCACCACAAAATATATATAATGCTCAACCAGAATTTTATAAGAAGCAGATTAATCTTGAATTAACTCTCAGTCGTTCACAACCTCAATTACCATTTCGCTAAAAATTAGGACATCCCTAATTGGGATGCCCTAAAACATACGAAATAACTATGCAGCAAGTTGAACTTTATGCACTAACGGCAGTAAGGTCTTGCACCGATTGTGCCATTAGTTCTTCGTAGAGTTTACCTAACTGAGAAGCTACACCATCCCAGCTAAACATTTCTTCTACACGCTTTCTGGCATTGTCGCCTAGTTCGTTGCGCCATTCTGGATTACTCAGAATGCGATCGATCGCTTCAGCAAAAGCAACTTCATCTTTAGGTGGACATAGCAACCCAGTTTCTTCTGGCACTACAGTAAACTGTAAACCACCGACATCGCTACCAACAACAGGGGTTCCACTTGCCATTGCTTCAATAGTTACTAACCCAAAAGGTTCGTAGTGGCTAGGAACTACGCAAACATCTGCGGCGGCATAGTAAGTTGGTAAAGTAGTTTCATCTAAACGTCCAGGGAAAGTAGTGAACTCTTGCATACCGAGTTCTGCAACAATACTTTCAATGCGATCGCGTTCCTTGCCATCACTTTGACCAGGACGACTACCACCACCGATAATCAGCTTGAGATCTGCTTGACCCCGCAACTGAGAACGATTAACAGCACGTACCAAAGTTTCAATACCTTTGCGCTGGTCAAATCTTCCTACATAAAGAACTACCTTGGTTTCAGGAGAAATACCTAATTTTGCCCTTGCTGCTTCCTTAGTAATAGAGCCGAATTTGCGAGTATCTGTACCACAGGGAATAATATCAATGCTGCCTTTTTGAGAGACAAGCGATCGCATATGATCTTTTTCTTGAGGACTGGTTGCTACAATCCGACTTGCTGTCTCCAATACAGCTTTTTCCGTAGCTAACCGTGTACTAGCGATCATGGGAATTGTCGTAACCGACTTATATTTAACTGCACCCAAAGAGTGATAAGTATGAACTTGTTTGCTTCCTTGAATTTTTGTTAGCTGCATCCCCACCCATGAGGATAACCAGTAATTTGTATGTACTAATGAATAAGTAATTCCTGATTGCTTTTGAAACTTAAGCACTTGTTCAACAAACTCTGGTAAATATTCAAAAAGATTATCTCTTGGTACAAATTCTTCAGGCCCGGCTGTTAAACGAATTGTTCTACAATTAGGTGTATGTTGAACAATTGTTGGATCTGTTGCACTAGCTTTGCGAGTAAACATATCTACTTGCCAACCCTGTTTAGCTAGCGCCTCACCCACCTTACGCACATAGACATTTTGCCCACCAGCCTCTTCCTTACCAATTTCAATCGCCGGATCACCGTGGACAGATATTAAGGCAATGTGCTTTTTGTTTATGGAAGCCATAGGTTTTATGCTTTTTTTAACTGAATGATTTATCGGGCAAATATGAGGCGTTTATTATAATTAGCTTCTACACTTGCCCACAAAAATTAAACTAATCTTAATAAGTTTGCTGACACTCAATAGAATAAGAGCTAATATGCCTGGGGATCATCGCCTGCTGGAGATAAATCAACTGTTTTGATTATTCACACTTAAGACTGAGAAAGACTGAAAATACTGGTTTTGCCCAACTCCCTTGCGATAGATCTCTTCAGATTGATTAAGTGTAAAAATTCTGGACTTGCCTAAGCTATTGGCACTAGATCTCTATAAATCAAAAGGAATAGTATACATTTCTAAGTTAAAGAAACTACAATTCGTTCTTTAATGATCAGTCTAGTAAGCGCTAATTTTTTTACTTAATTTGAGGCGCTTTTACTAACTAAATTTGAAATATGTCAAAAATAGCGGTATTTATTTAAGATTTTCTGGATCAGGACTACTACTTAGTGGCTTTCAAACATATTATTTTCTCCCTTGCAAAGCAAGCAGTAACGACAAGACAAGGATACTGCTGGCGACGTAAAAATCTCTCCCCCGCACCCTCCATACAAAGGGACAATCCTCAAACAACCGAAAATCGTTAATTTTGCGTAAGTACTATGGTAATTAAAATTATTTGCGCTTTAGCCCTTGGCTATAAATAAAAATATGCTATGATAATTTTCTGTAACCCCTGGAGAGGTGGCTGAGTGGTCGAAAGCGACAGATTGCTAATCTGTTGTACGGCAGGTAACTCCGTACCGAGGGTTCGAATCCCTCCCTCTCCGTTGAAACTGAAAACTGAATTTAAGCACCTTTGATATGTGCCAGATAGGTAATTCCTAAAAGGTATTAAATATATGCTTTGTCATTTATTAATAACTAAATAGCAATATATCTATAAAAATAATCTTGTTTTTACAATACTTAACTATCTAAATATCAGCAGTGCTATTAAGTAGGTGGGCATAAATAAACGTATAGTGATTTTCCCAATCACCAGTCCCCAGTCCCCACTCCCAGAAGAGCGCAGGTAACGTTTAATTTCACCCACATACTTACTTTCTTGCTTAGTGAGTTATTATGCTCGATCATCATTGAGAGTTAAGGATCTAAAAATAAACATGAGTAAATTAGTTTCAGCAAGTGGTGTAAAACTGAATTGGGCGATGTTTAGGACGGGCTACGCCTACGCACTAACCGTTGCAATAGCTACAGGCTTTCTAACGGCTGCTTGTGAAAATAATGCTCCTAGTGGTACACAAGGCGGTAATCAAACCTCGCCTAGTGCGAGCAATACTAGCAACGCCAAGGGCTTGAAAATTGGTTCAATACTACCAGCAACCGGAGACGTAGCCGCTATTGGGCAACCACTGCCAGATGCTATCCGTTTAGCAGTAGATACCGTCAACAAATGTGGTGGCGTTAACGGCGAACAAGTCACTTATATAGCAGAAGATGACCAAAGCGACCCCAACGCTGGTGCTGCTGCCATGACTAAGTTATCAGAAGTAGACAAAGTTGCTGGTGTAGTTGGTTCCTTTGCTAGTAGTGTTTCTACGGCTGGGGCTGAAGTAGCAACGCGTAACAAAGTAATGATGATTTCTCCAGGTAGTACTAGCCCTGTATTTACCCAGCGGGCAAAAGAAGGTAAATACAACGGTTTTTGGGCGCGTACAGCACCGCCAGATACCTACCAAGCGCAAGCATTAGCTAGACTTGCTAGCGATAAAGGATTTAAGAGCGTATCTACAATTGCTATTAATAACGATTATGGCGTTGGTTTTGAAAAAGAATTTGTGCAAGCCTTTAAAAACTCAGGCGGCACAATTGTTAACGAACAAAAGCCAACTCGCTACGATCCTAAAGCCGCTACATTTGAATCAGAGGCTGCCGCAGCTTTTAGTGGTAAACCACAGGCACTAGCAGCACTTATCTATCCAGAAACAGGCAGTTTGTTTCTTAAAGCGGCATATCAGCAGGGTTTAAGCCAAGGAGTACAAATTATGCTACCTGATGGCGCTTATGCTCCTAACTTCCCCGATCAAGTTGGTAAAAGCAGCGATGGCAAGTACATCATTGCCGGAGCATTGGGTACAGTACCAGGAGCAAATGGCCCCTCACTGCAAGCTTTTAACACTTTATGGAAAGAAAAGACAAATAAGCCGATCACAGCTTATTTAGCTCATACTTGGGATGCTACTGCTTTATTAATGCTGGCGGCACAGGCAGCAAAAGCCAACACTGGCGAAGGTATTAAAAGTAAAATTCGTGAAATTTCTAACGCCCCTGGTGAAGAAGTATCCGATCTTTGTAAAGCAATGGATCTAGTAAACCAGGGTAAAGATATTAATTATCAAGGAGCTAGTGGTAACGTAGATATTGATCAAAACGGTGATGTAGTCGGTAGCTACGATGTTTGGACAGTGCAATCCGATGGAAAATTGGCAGTTGTAGGCAAAGTTAGCCCTAAATAAAATTGTCCTTTCGTTTTTACTGTGTTTTCCGAGTGCAGAGGAAGCAGAGGAAGCAGAGGGGGAAAAGAAGTAAAAATGTCTTGATTAAACGTTTTTACACTAATTCCGAAAGCCGAGGCTTTCATGCTCCCTTTATTCTCTTGTAAAAATTTTAAATATGTAGTTTTGAGTCAAGATTAAAGACTCAAAACTTAAAACTTTTTAGAAACCTGAGAAGTTGTAACCTACACCAAGTAACAAACCGAAGTCAGTTTTCTCTTTAAAGCTGACATTCACACCAGCCGTCGCTGTGTATTGTGCTGAGAGTGGTACATCAACACCACCAGTAGCTATCAAACCCAGACCTGTATCGTCACCTGTGTTGAGCGAAACACCTGCACCAGCATAAGGAGAAAAACGAGCAGGCTCAAGGTCTTCATCCCCACGCTGTAAGGGAAAGTCAACTGTTACTGGGATTAAAATTGCAGTACTATCACCGAAGATAGCGGAAGGTCGGACGGCAAGAGTTCGGGTGAGTCCAATTTTGCCCATAACTGCAAAATTTGTGCTACCTATGGCAGTTTCGCCCCCAAGACCGATGTTACCAGCAACGCCTACATAGCTTGAGCCACCACGAGTTGTGCGACCAAGATCGATATCTGTTTGAGCAATTTTAGTGTCTTTAGAAGCTGGCGTTTCTGAAGTTATATTTTGTACTGGTGAGTTAGTTGCTTTGCCTTGTAGGGCAGCAGCAGTTGTTGCTACTGTACCAGGGGCAGGTTTAGCGTTCAATGATACATCTGTTGTTTGAGCTTGTGCTTGCAGCACTTGATCGGTTTCATGATGATGTGCAAGCTTTGTTGGCTTTTGAGCTACAACTGCAACTTTTGGTTGCGTTGGTTCAACCTCACTCCAACCAGCAGTAGCAGCTTGATCGGCAGTTAGGTCAACATTACCAACAGATGATACTACTTCAGGTGTTGTGGGTGCGATCGCACTTGCTGAATCCTGAACAGATGAGGCGATATTTGCAGAATCACCACTATTTGTTGTTTCAGCAGAAGCAGACATGGCGCTAGCTACTAAAGTTAGTGCTGCTACACTTACAATTAAAGACAAGTGCTTAAAAAGCATATTATTCACCGTCACTCCTCTAAAATGGCTTAAAAGACTACAAAAAGCCAGTTATTATAGCTGTTATAGCTTAGTTTTTCCTAATTTCCTTTAGGAAATTAAAATCTTCTCTTCTAAATTATGAGAAGTTGACAAGATGATCCTCCCTAATTGGGAAGAAACAGAGTATTTACGAAAATCTGTAACTGGGATGAGTGTATCAGCTAGATTGGCTCAAGGATGCCATAGCAACGGCAACGAGTTTAGAAATAAAGGGTAAGATGGCTTGATTTCGGCTATGAGCTTTACCTTCAGTGAAGACAACTAAAATATAAGGATGTTGTTGTGGTATTTCGATATAAGCAGCATCGTGACGCACTTGACTTGTCCAACCTGCTTTAGACCAGATTTGGCTGTCTGCTGGGAGTCCACCACCTAAAAAACCAGTAACTTGATTTTCATCGCCATCGTTGTTTAAATCTTCTGGATTAAGACTGCGTTTGATTAAATTCATCATTGCTTGCGATCGCTGACTACTGACTGCAACTCCCCCTACAATGCTGTGTAGTAATCTAGCAGTAGCATTAGTTGTCACCATATTGCGGTTTTCCATCAACTCCCCTAAAAATACTCGCTCTCGACCATAAGGCCCATCGCCCCAAGTTTTTTGATTGACGTTGATGCTTTCTAATTCAGACCAACCAAGAGATTGAAAGTAGCGGTTAACAATATTGCGTTGTAGCTTCCATGTCTCAAACGGTTCTAGTGGGATTTCTGGCCCGCTAGTTGTCCCGGTTAACACATCTACAACTAAACTGGTAGCATCATTGCTGGAATCAACGATCATATCCTTGATTGCTCTGTTTAACTCAGAGGAAGTAGCTGGGATCATACCTTTGTCCAGCCATTCCTGAATTGCTACCAAGTAGAAAAGTTTAACAATACTTGCTGGATAAATTCGTTCAACACCACGATAACTAAAACCTCTAACTTGATATTTCCAAAATTCCTCTGCACTTAACGCACCACCAGTATTAACTGGCACTGGAGGATCGTAAACTATCCAAGTAAGCGCAATTTGATTACGGGCTAACCCTGGAAATTCTGCCCAAGTGGTTTCCAGAATTTGAGTGCCTAGTGTTTCGAGTTGTTCGTCTTTGCGGAAAAATGTCATCTTTAACAATTAACAATTAACAATTAACAATTATCAATTATCTATGAGCCATAACCTCGGCTCTATGACTAGCCTTCATGTTCGCGTTTATTTCCACCCAGCTACTTATTTAAAAAATGGTTGTTTTTGATCGATTAGCAGAATCACTAACTGGTGAATACCAGAGCCTAGTTAATCTCAATCTTTATGATTCACCTAGCTGTAACAGTTTGGCAACTCAAGCTGCTGCTGGTCGTTATTTCCAGATTTTATCTACAACAGCACAAGAGAAGGCTGTAGAGGTGCGTTTGTGTGAGGATGATTATTCAGCTTGGTTATTAATTCAGGATTTGCAGCATTTAGAACCAGCAAAAACTGCTTATCAGGCAACTAAAGTTTCAAGTTCAGAAATTCAAGCACGCATCCCAGCAGCGATCGCCTTTACCCAAAAAGCTATGCAACAAGATAATTATTACCTTTGGGGTGGTACAGTTGCACCAAACTATGATTGTTCTGGATTAATGCAAGCAGCTTTCGCTTCAGTGGGTATTTGGTTACCGCGTGATTCTTATCAGCAGGAAGCTTTTACTCAACCAATTACTTTAGAACAATTACAACCAGGAGATTTAATATTTTTTGGCACGCCCCAAAAAACTACGCACGTAGCACTTTATTTGGGAGAAGGTAGTTATATTCATAGTTCTGGTAAAGAAATTGGACGCAATGGCATTGGAATTGACCAACTATCGGAACATGGAGATCAAGTTAGTCGATCATATTACCAGCAACTGCGGCGGGCAGGGCGAGTGGTGGCGAGTTATCAACCACAGTGAATAATTAACAATGACCAATTAACAATTAGTCAGTCCGCGTTGCTACGCGCTTTAGTGTTCAGTTCTACAATTTATTTAATATGGCGATGTTAAGTTCACAAAGGTTATTAGCACAAGAGGGTGTTGCTAATACAATAATTCCTGCAGTTTCAGTTGTTGTGCCAGTCTATAACGAAGTTGAAAGCATACCTCACTTAATTGAGGCGATCGCATCTAGTTTAATGGCAGCACAACTCACCTACGAAATTATTTGCGTAGATGATGGTTCTAAAGATGGTTCTGCTCAACTGCTGAAACAAATAGCACAAACTCGTTTAGATTTAAGAGCAGTGCTGCTACGTCGTAATTATGGTCAAACAGCAGCAATGGCAGCAGGATTTAACTTTGCACAAGGTCAAGCAATTGTCACCTTAGATGGTGATTTGCAAAATGATCCGGCTGATATTCCCTTACTACTAGCTAAGTTAGATGAAGGTTACGATCTAGTTAGTGGTTGGCGTAAAAACAGACAAGATGCTGCCTTGACTCGACTATTGCCTTCTAAAATTGCTAATTGGTTAATTGGGCGAGTTACTAGCGTTGAACTCCATGATTATGGTTGTTCTCTTAAAGCTTACAGGTCAGAACTTGTAGCTGATATGAATTTGTATGGGGAGTTACATCGGTTTCTACCAGCACTGGCATTTATTGAAGGAGCAAGAATAGCAGAATTGCCAGTACGCCATCATGCTAGAAAATATGGTCGCAGTAAGTATGGTTTATGGCGAACGTTTCGGGTGTTGATGGATTTATTAACTATCTGGTTTATGAAGACATTCCTGACACGCCCGATGCACGTCTTTGGAATGTTGGGTTTAGCCTCTTTATTAGTTGGCACATTACTGGGAGGTTATCTAACGTTTATTAAACTAGCATTGGGACAAAGTATTGGACAGCGCCCTCTACTAATTTTGACGGTAGTAATGCTATTAGCAGGTATCCAGCTATTTAGTTTTGGCTTGTTAGCAGAATTATTGATGCGTACTTACCACGAGTCCCAGGGTAGACCAATCTACAGGGTGAGGGAAGTAGTAGAACCGACTCTTAATAATAGAGCAGGGGGTAGTGAGCAGGGAACAGGGGAGATGTAGCTCTCACTTTTCACTTCTCACTCAGGACGTTTAATAGGAAAGCAATTGTCTTGAAAGTTTTTTGGCAACTGGAACCGCCGCAGCGCCGTAGCTTACTGATTTTATTTGCTGCTGGCTTATTTTTTTGGTCAAGTATGGGTTCACTATTGCCAACCCTACCAGCTTATGTGGCAGACATTGGTGGTACAGCGCAACAGGTTGGCATTGTCATCGGCGCTTTTGCTATTGGGTTGTTGGCGTTCCGTCCTTGGTTAGGGCGCATGGTAGATCAACGTAGCCGTAAGTTGGTTTTACTTATAGGTGCAGTTGTAGCTGCGATCGCGCCTTTATGTTATCTATTTGTACAATCAATTCCGCTATTAATCGCTATCCGAATTTTTCACGGTATCAGTATTGCTGCTTGGACGACGGCTTACAGTGCTTTGATTGTAGATATATCGCCGATTAGCCACCGAGGAGAGTTAATTGGCTATATGAGCTTAGTAACGCCTATCGGTATTGCTATCGGGCCAGCAGTTGGTGGTTTACTACAAGGCGCTTTTGGCTATCAACCTTTGTTTCTGTTTGCTGGTGCGTTGGGAATGTTAGCTTTCTTGGGCGGAAATCAAATACATGAACCCAAAATCGAGCATAAACCTGATACGTCATCGCAATCATCAACTCAACAAAACAGTAGAAAGTTTTGGGAAATTCTTGTTAGTCCGCCATTGCTAGTGCCATCACTTGTACTGCTGCTAGTTGGTTTGGCTTTTGGCGCGTTGAGTACTTTTGTGCCTTTGTTTATTCGAGAAACAAAGGTAGATTTTAACGCTGGCTGGTTTTATACTGCTGCTGCGATCGCTAGTTTTAGCAGTAGATTATTTATTGGTCGTGCTTCCGACCGTTACGGTCGAGGATTATTTATTACAGCTAGTATCTGCTTTTATGCTGTAGCAATGTTGCTTCTATCTTATGCTAATAGCCCCAACATCTTTTTACTAGCTGGAATTTTAGAAGGCGCAGGGTCAGGAACATTATTGCCGATGATGATTGCCTTAATTTCTGATCGTTCTAGTCCACTGGAACGTGGGCGCGTTTTTGCTGTATGTATTAGTGGGTTTGACTTAGGAATTGCGATCGCAGGGGCAGTTTTAGGTTCGGTTGTTCAATACTTAGGCTACAGAGGCATCTTTACTATTAGTACAGGTCTAGTTTTACTAGCCTTAATCATCTTTATGACTATATCTAATAAAAATTTAGCTAATTCTTGGCTATTTGCCTGGGGCAAAGCTCCTGACATTTATTCCTTAAACTACGCTGAAGTAAAAAAACACGCTCAAAAGCAATAAAGGAAAAGACTTTTGATTTGTCTTTTCCTTTATTAGTTTTAACTTTTTGGACGGGCTAGGAGGGATTCGAACCCCCGACACCGTGGTCCGTAGCCACGTGCTCTAGTCCACTGAGCTACAAGCCCTTGCCGAAATTCATAATAACACAACTTCTCTGTATGACGCAAAATTATTCAGAAATTTCTCAAAATCACCAATTAACACATCTCGATGCCCAAGGTGAGGCGCGGATGGTAGACGTATCTGATAAGCCGTCAACCAAGCGTCAAGCCGTTGCGGTAGGTCAAGTAAGGATGTCTCAGGCAACGTTTGAGACAATTCAAGCAGGGAATGCGCCTAAAGGTGATGTTTTAGGTACTGCCAGAATTGCGGGAATTATGGCAGCAAAACAAACCTCCCAACTAATACCCCTGTGTCATCCCTTACCTCTTCAAAAAGTAGAAGTGCAGATTACCCCTGATCCTGAATTGCCTGGATACCAAATTCAAGCATCAGTTACTACCAAAGCAGAAACAGGGGTAGAAATGGAGGCATTAACAGCCGTTTCCGTTGCTGCGCTGACGCTATATGACATGGCAAAAGCTTTAGAAAAATCAATTTCGATTGAATCTATTCACCTTTTGAGCAAGACGGGCGGAAAATCCGGTGATTATCAGAGGAAGGGTTAATATCGTGTCCGGTTAATCTGTAGAGACGCGATAATTATGCGCTACGCGCACGCGTCTCTACATTATGTAGCCCTTGCCCTAGATTTACTGGGCGAACTCCACAAAGGCATTTAGGTTTGATGGTAACGTGGTATTCAAACGCAAACCCAGTCCTGGCGTAGAGAGTGATTGAGCATAGCCAGAGGTCAAAAATTGCTGGTAATTTGTGGCTTCTGGTGTCAATTGTTTGATAAATGCCAAACTCACACCTTTGAGGAGTTGGCGCATGGGTTCGGCTTCTTTGCCTGTAATTTCTCTAACAAGGGTTGTTTGAGCCAACTGAGGATTAAGATTATCAGGATCGCTGACGCTCAAATGAGTACCACCAATAGCAGTAACTAAATACTTAGAACCGCCTAGTTGAGAAAATGGTCGTAGTTGATGGCTGAGTGTAGGCGTTAAAGCATCGCCTGTACTTGTCCAGATTAATGTCGGGATAGTTACTTTAGCTAAACCTGTTTTACCAAATAGTTGCCCGATTACAGGGTTAAGAGCGATCGCTTGCGCCACTCGTTTATCCTGTAGTTGTAGACGTGATTGTGGTAAGTCAGCCGCAGCACATTGTAACCAATCTCCGCCAGACTTAGAAAATAAACTACGTTCTTGGCAAAATGAGCGCAACTCGTCAAGATGTAGTTCTCCACCTGCTACAGCTAAAGCTGTATAACCTCCCAATGAGTGACCGATCACGCTTACTTGCTGAGTATTCAGTTTCCCTTGCAGAGTACCAGGCTGTTGATTAAGGGAAGCTAACTGATCTAATAAAAAGCTAATATCTTTAGGGCGATCGATAAACTCCGAGGCTGGTAGTAGTAGCCCTGTAACTCCACCTGTTGTCAGTTTAGAACCAATTGAAGCGCCTGGAAGTGTGGTGAAATTACTATCTGGGTGGTCTAGTGCTGCAACTGTAAGACCCTGGGAAGCTAGGTGACGAGCTAGATAAGCTAGAGATTCTCGATTAGCTGCGAAACCGTGGGAAATCACTATCAGGGGGCCAGAACTACTCTGATCCCAGTAGATATCTACAGGAATTGCGCGGTTGCGTTTTGCGTCTTGTATGGTGATGGTTCGTTTATTAATGCGCTGTTTACCAGGGTTAGCTGGATTAAAGCTGGCAGAAAATGAGGTGCTGGGGACGGTTAAAGAACTCTCTAGTAACGAGGTTACGGATTGACTTTGTATGAAGGGAACATTAATTTCTAGTGCGATCGCGATCGCAGAACTTAAATCTACTGTAATTTGCTCGTCTGGATATGCCCGCAAAAAGCTAATCGCACTTAAACCATTAGCTTGCCGTAATGCTAATGCTAAAGCTATCCGCACTTGAGTAACTGTACTATCAGGAATTGCGATCCTAATTTGCTTGATTAATTGATTTCCTTCTGGCGCTCTTAGTAAATCATCAATAAATTTATTAGCTATGTTAGGGTCAATTTGTAAACGTTTAGTTAGCAGTTGCTGTACTTGTGGAGTCAGTAATGCACCATAGGGTTTTAGAGATGTTGAAAGTTGACCAGTTTTAGCAAATGAATCTAAATCAGCAACATTCACTGACTGCTGAAATGGCCCTAAGCGTAAAATCAGCTTTTCTGCTGCTAGTCCTGGTGTTGCTACAAAGCTTGAAAGTATACTAGCAACGCTTAATGAAGTTACAGTTGCGCTCCATAGTAAGCTACCCTGAAAGCCTTTAGCGAATCCTTTAATTGTTGCTAATCGTTTTAATGGAAGCATTCTTAAATTAAGCGGAAAATTCTTTATTATTCGTGTTTTTTTTGCCAAGTCTTGAGGATTTTTGCGCTTAAGCAAGTCAATTTTTAACTTCATCATTTAATTTGAATCAGTTTTTACAAAATCAGAGCGATCAAGTTAGTAGAATTAATTGATTCGCAGTTGTTCCTAACTGCGTGTAGTTAGATGATTAAATTTATAAATTTATTATCCCATGCTAGAGACGCAAAGAGTGTATTCCTTAAGGTACTGAGTAAGCACGAAAAAAGTTTGTTAAAATTCGTTGTTTTAATTGCTCAGATCGAGTTGTGTAATTAAACTTTTTGTAAATAAATTGTAAATAAAAGTACCTAGAATTATTTTTGCGCGTTTCTTACTGGTGCTGACATAGCTACAATAGTCAAGAAATCAACGACTCTCTGCGATCAATGACCCCTCCAGAAGTAGAAACTACACTCCAAGAAAGTTTAAACAAGCAACAAGAGATTAATGGTGATTTAGAAGGTGAGGATCTAGATGAACTGCCAGGTGACGTTGAAATGTCGCTATTTGACCATCTCGAGGAATTGCGACAGCGAATTTTTTATGCGCTCATTGGTATTGGAGTAGGTATAATTGGCTGCTTTTTAGCAGTTAAGCCTCTTGTGCAACTTTTGGAAGTTCCAGCTAAGGGCATTAAATTTCTACAGTTAGCCCCTGGGGAATATTTTTTTGTTTCCCTTAAAGTTGCTGGTTACAGCGGGTTGCTGGTAGCAAGTCCGTTTGTGCTTTATCAGATTATCCAGTTTGTTTTACCAGGACTAACTCGGCGCGAACGTGGATTAGTGGGGCCTGTAGTATTAGGGTCGAGTGTACTATTTTTTGTTGGGCTGGTTTTTGCTTATCTGCTGTTGATTCCTGCTGCTCTCAATTTCTTTATCAGTTATGGGGAAGGTGTTGTTGAGCAAATGTGGTCAATTGACCGCTATTTTGAATTTGTGTTGTTGCTGCTGTTTAGCACAGGATTGGCATTTCAAATCCCGATCATTCAAATATTGTTGAGTTTTTTAGGGATTGTATCATCTGGGCAAATGCTTTCTGGCTGGCGCTTTGTAGTTGTAGGAGCAACGATTTTGGGAGCAGTGTTGACACCTTCGACTGACCCCCTGACTCAGAGTTTGTTAGCTGGTGCTGTACTGTTTCTCTATTTCGGGGGTATTGGTTTAGTTAAAGTTTTAGGTCGTTGACTAGCTTTTAGCTTTTAGACAAAAATGGCGCTTTAATTAAACTTGATATGAATTATGACTCCTAACTATTCTCAATTAAGCTGATAGCTGACTGCTAATAGCTGATAGCTTTCAAATTAACCATTCAGAAGAACGTTCACCTAGATCAAGGGGGATACTGACTGCTTTACCAAGTCGAGGGCGATCGCGTGTTTGTTCTATGTATTCTTGCACCTGTTCCGCCCCACCTAAAGCATCTAAATAACTAGCAATTTCATCTAGATGAGTCGCGTATTGTCCTTCCGAGAGCGGAAAAGAAGCTTGCTCTAGGTATTTCCACATTATTTGCACAAAAATTTTGCCCTGAGTGCGGCGCAACTGAATATCGTATGAATATCCCCACTTGTTCAGCAGCAGTTGCCGTAGCTCTTGTCCTGTCATGATTTTAATATTTATCTAAGTGTTGTTTACATTTCGTCATAAATGTCATAGTTCGTGAATTTATGATACGGTGCAAAAGAATGTGATAATACCCTTATTCAAACTGTAAACCCTTATAGGTAAGGGATTGTAGCAACTCTGCTGAAAGATGCAAAAAGGGACATTTATGAGGCAGGGTTGATAAAAATCTGGGATTTCACCCAGAGTTGTTGACAAAAATATACACTCAGGCGTTAGGTTATGGCTCAACTTTCTGGTTCTGCGGATGTCCCCGATATGGGTCGCCGCCAATTCATGAACCTTTTAACTTTTGGTGCGGTTACAGGAACAGCTTTGGGGGCATTATATCCAGTAGTTAAATATTTTATTCCGCCATCGAGTGGTAGCGGTAGTGGTGGTGTTACCGCTAAAGATGCTTTAGGTAACGACATCATTGTGAGCAAATTTTTAGCTGATCACAAATCAGGCGATCGCACTCTTGCCCAAGGGCTGAAAGGCGACCCCACCTATGTTGTAGTGCAAGAAGATCAAACCCTTGCTAACTATGGCATTAACGCGGTTTGCACACACTTAGGCTGTGTGGTTCCCTGGAATGCCAATGAAAACAAGTTTATGTGTCCTTGCCACGGTTCTCAATATGACAACACTGGTAAGGTAGTACGTGGGCCTGCGCCCCAGTCTTTAGCACTAGCTCATGCTACCGTGACCGAAGACGATAAGCTTTCCTTGACAACTTGGACAGAGACAGACTTCCGCACAGGCGAAGATCCTTGGTGGTCATAGTGAGTTTTGAGTTGTCGGGACAAGTTGATTGAATTGAATTGTCCCGTAGAATTTTCCGAATAGAGTTTTGAATTTACTCAAAACTCAGTCAAGCTGAAAGATATTGTTGTCTTCGTGATCGCATCGTTTCCTAACAGATGAAAAAATCTTCTATATCCGCGAGATTAATTAGTGCTACGCAGCTATTAGCTAGAACTATCGTAATAGCTTGCGCCACTCTGGCATTTTTCCTCGCTAGTGATTTCGCACTGCCTCAAACAGCCAACGCTTATCCATTTTGGGCGCAACAAACTGCCCCTGAAACTCCCCGTGAAGCTACGGGAAGAATTGTTTGTGCTAACTGTCACTTGGGCGCTAAACGTACAGAAGTTGAGATTCCTCAATCTGTCAAGCCTGACACCGTATTTGAAGCTGTGGTGAAAATTCCCTATGACAAGACCATACAGCAAGTTGTAGGCGATGGTTCCAAAGGTTCTCTCAATGTTGGTGCAGTTTTGATGTTGCCTAAAGGCTTCAAGATTGCTCCTGAAGACAGAATTCCTGAAGAAATGAAGGAAAAAACCGAGGGGCTGTATTTCCAACCTTATAAAGAAGGCGAAGACAACGTAGTAATTATTGGCCCATTACCAGGCGACCAATATCAAGAAATTGTCTTCCCAGTTCTTTCTCCTAATCCTAAAACAGAAAAGGGAGTTTACTTTGGTAAATACCCTGTTCACGTAGGTGGTAATCGTGGACGTGGACAAATTTATCCTACTGGTGGAAAGACCAACAACGCGATTTATAACGCTTCTGTTGCAGGTCAAATTACTAAGATTGACAATTTAGGTGAAGATGGTTACGAAGTAACTATTCAACCTGCTAATGGTAATGCTGTGGTTGACACAATTCCCGCAGGCCCAGAAGTGATTGTTTCTCAAGGTCAAGAAGTTAAGGCTGGGGAAGCTTTGACTAATAATCCTAATGTTGGTGGATTTGGTCAAGTTGACGGCGAAATTGTCTTACAAAATCCCGATCGCATCAAAGGGTTACTGGCATTTTTAGCGATAACTATGTTATCTCAAACAATGCTAGTTCTGAAGAAGAAGCAAGTTGAGAAGGTACAAGCTGCGGAAATGAATTTCTAAGCTTTGTTACATAATTGATTGCTAATTAGACAGGCTGTTTGCCTGTCTTTTTTTATGTATAGCAGTTAGCAGTTAGCAGTTAGCTTTTAGCAATTAGATTTTTAAATTTTTAAATTTTGCGCTGTATAGGTTGGAATTCTAAAACTTGCGCTTTGGCGGTTGCGCTCAAATAAAACTTAAGGAGTTAAGGATAATTGTAGGTTGCTTGAGGAAGGAAACCCAACCAAGTAATGAAATTGTTGGGTAACGCTTACGCTCTACCCAGCCTACGCAAATTATTAGTATAAAAGTTATCTTAGTATAAGAAGTATATTTGTGTTTAAACAATACATCTTCTACCTAAGCTCTAATAGAACCAATTATTATAAACGCAGAAATATTATTATGAGGCATTTTAATTCAAAGAACCAAAAGCTCAAATCAATCGGCATTGCTGTAAAATGTTGTGCTATACCGATAGCTTTTTTGATCTTGATAAGCGGTTGTTCTAGCAATCAAGGTACAACTAATCAATCAAATCAATCAACTCCTCAACCAAAACCTTCAGTAACGCCACAACAAAAACAACAAAAGGCTATAGCTGAAACTTTTAAAGTTACGACACCAGGAAAGCAACTTTCAAATCAACCTTCTAAGGTAAAACTACCTGGAACGCGCATTCCTCAGTTAGAGGCTAAACATATACCAGAAGGTGAAAAAGTTAAGTATAATTCTAATCCTCCTACCTCTGGGAAACACTATGCTGTTCCTGCTGAATGGGGTATTTATAATATTGCTCCTGTAGATGAAAAATTGGTACACAATTTAGAACATGGCGGTATAGTTATTAGCTATAATCCAGACAAAATTAATGGTCAGGAATTAGAAAACTTAAGGGCGCAAGTGCGTAAATTAAGTACAATTAACCCGCGAGTTATTTTAACACCAAGACAAAATTTGGAAAGTGCGATCGCATTAACTGCTTGGGGATATTTGCAAAAGTTAGATAAATACAATCCAACGGCGGTTAAAACTTTCTACGATGCCCATATTGCGCGTGGCCCTGAGTGTCAACAAGGACTCTGCCCAGGATAAAAAGCTGACGGTGCAGACTGCTATAAAGGAAAACAGTCTTTTAAGCAGTTTGCATAAATTTAAATTAATTTTTAAGATTGGTCAACGCCTTAAATCTGCGAGAATTAATTTAGCTTTTCTATTGCTGATTAATTAAACAATATGCCTGACATTGTTGATATCGCCGTTGGTGCTGGTTCTTTCAATACGTTAGTTGCTGCTGTGCAAGCTGCTGGTTTAGTAGATACCCTGAAAAGTCCTGGCCCTTTTACTGTTTTTGCGCCAAATGATGAAGCTTTTGCCAAGCTACCACCAGGAACTATCACAACTTTATTGCAGAATATTCCTCAATTGGCAAGAATTTTAACTTATCATGTAGTTCCTGGTAAGTTAAAGAAAGAAGATTTAGCAAAAGTTGATTCTGTTATATCAGTTGAAGGTTCACCAATCAGGATAGATTGTTCTGACGGGTTTGAAGTAAAAAATGCCACTGTTTTAGCGGCAGATATAGATGCAGATAACGGTATTATTCACGTTATAGATACGGTAATTTTGATGGGTTAATTTTATTGTCAAAGCCCCCTTAAAAAGGGGGCTTTGGGAGGATATCCTATCTATAATCTTGGTTCTGAATATCTCGCAACCGAGCTTCTTGGCGCTTAAATCTGTCTATCTGGGCTTCAAAGAAAGCTCGATTTGCTGCTAAATGCTTGGGATTTTGATCGTCTAAGGGATAAAGTAAAGCTGTTCGCAATGCTTGAATTACTGCTGATGTAACACAATACATCGATCGCTGGAAAGATATACCAAGTTGAATTAACGTATCATCTTCACCTCGGCAGTATTGCTGATAGTAATCAACTAAGTATTTAGGGAGAAAATGCAACATATCTTGCATTAACAGTGTTGGCGGGATACCAGCAGTACCGACTGGGAAAACGTCAGCATAAAGGATGCCGTAGTGGAAATCTTTTTGATCTTCTGGTACTTGTCTTACTTGGGCGTTATAGGATTTTGTGCCTCGGAAAGGTGCGGTGCGATAAAATACAGCTTCTACATAAGGTAATGCTGCTTCGTATAGCCAGGTAAAGCCTTTTGATTTGGGAATAATTTCGTAGCATTCGTCCCCGATATAAACATGATGGTAGATCGGACGACCTGCGATCGCAAATATTCCATTTACTAAAAAGTTCATAGCATCCGGTACAGTTTTTAATTTTCCTTCATCATAAAGATCGGACATTTCAAAGAATACCGGAGCCATTACTTCCCAGAATAATCCCAGGTTGGCATAATAAGAAAGTTGCCGCACCTGTTCGTAAAACATATCTGGAAATAATTTGTACAACCCTAACATTAATGGGTTGCTTTTAAAGTAAGCCTTAATTGCTTTATCTGCGTTCGCTTTATACTCGTCACTATCTAGGTAAGCATCAAATTTGCCCCAGCCCATATCTCGACCATGCCAAAGCATAGCCCGCATACACGCTTCGGCAAATTCCATATTAACTCTGTCATGCCATAAGTGATGAAACAACTTCGGCATTTTGCCAGTTTCACCCTTTTCTATAAATTCCAAAAGTTCAGGGTGGGCAGTTGCTTCACCACGCCAAATTCTTAAGTCAGCATCCTCACCTGCGTAGTGATTATGTAGTTCTAAATACTCTTTAGGAATAAAGTATTTAAAGAAGGGTAAGGGGTTAAGAAATACTCTTTCAGCTATATAGAGAAGATCCCGCCAGTAAAAATCCATTGGTACGGCATAAGCTTTATAAATGCCGATAATTTGCATTAAGTTTTCTGGCGTATCTGGTAACATTGCCCCGCCTGCTTCTAGGCGGTGAATTACTTCCGCAAATTCGTGGGTGGAAGGGGGGATTTTGGTTGCTGTTGTTGTTGTCATTGTTTTTTTAACGCAAAGGTAAACACAGAGGGCGCAAAGGATTAATTTACTTTTTGCAGGTGGAGGACGGCTATGATGTTATCTCTTAAGGAGAAAGCTTGCATTTGTGCGATTTCTTCTTGATTTTGCGAGTAGTTTTGAACGCAATAGTAGCCTTGATAAACCCAATTGCTACTTAATCTTTTAATGAAGACTGGGATTGCTTCGTTTTGGGATAATAAAAGCTGTGCTTTTTCAATTACTTTGGTTTTGTTTTCAATTAAGATAATTTCAGGTGCTTGCGGATTTCTTTCTAAGTTAAAGCAGCCACAAACAATTTTTTTATGTCGTTGGGGTAAGTAACTACTTTTATCTCCGCCCAGAAGTTGATGAATTTGTTGGCGTGTGTAAGGTTTGCCGATTTCAAATGTAATTTCTGAGGTGGGTTTATCTAGGTTTATTATACTCATGTTTGCAAGTTCTCAATTATAGGCGAGGAGCGAGAGGAGAGGAGGGAGGAGTAGTTATAATGTTGGGTTAAATAATGTGAAACTCAACATCAATTGTTTTCTTAAAAAAGTAGTAATTAGTAGGTTGGGTGGTGCTACGCTTAAACCAACCTACGCCGGAAAACTAATTGTTTTGCTCGTAATTAATCGCTATTTCTTGCACTGGTTTAATAGTAGAACTTATGGTTGTGGAGGTTGTTTCACTCCAGCATACTAACCAATTAGGTTGTACACCTAAGATGAAAATTATTGCTGCTAAAACTAATGCAGGAAAAGTTTCTTGGAAGTTAACTTTGGGATAATAAGCTTTGTTATCTAATTTCCCAAAGCAGGTGCGATTGAGGAGAATTACAAAGTAAACGGCGGTTAAACCAGTACCTACAACACACAGTAAAGTTAGTACTGGGAAGACTGGATAACTACCTTGAAAGACGATAAATTCTGAGATAAAACCAACTAACCCAGGGATACCAGCACTCGCCATTCCTGCTAATATTAGCAAGGCTGTTGTGAGAGGTAAACCGCGAATTGGATTTAATAAACCGTTGAGAACATCTAAATCGCGCGTACCAACTTTGGATTCAATTACTCCTACTAGGTGGAAGAGTAATGCCAAAATTAAACCGTGTGCAACCATTTGGGAGATTGTACCCACAAGACTCAGGGAGTTAGCGGCTGCACCTCCTAGCATGACATAGCCCATGTGACCGATGGAACTATATGCAACCATGCGTTTAATGTCTTTTTGTGCGATCGCACTCAACGCACCATACATTACACTAACTGTACCGATAATGGCTAGTCCTGGCGCGACTAATCCCCAAGTTTCAGGAAATAACCCTAAACCAAATCGAATTAATCCATAAGTTCCTAACTTAGCTAAGATACCGCCTAACAAAATCGCTACTGGTGGAGACGCTTCAGTATAAGCATCTGGTAGCCAAGTGTGTAAAGGAACTAAAGGAATTTTGATTCCGAAACCTAGCAGCAATACTGTTAGTAGAATTAACTGTGTGTTTAAAGGTAAGTTTTGAGTAACAATAGCGTTGTAATCAAAACTAGCTGAATCGCTTAACCAAGTTATTCCCAAAAATCCTGCGAGAATTAATACCCCAGAAACAGCAGTATAAAGCAGAAACTTCGTAGCTGCATAACCGCGTTTTTCACCACCCCAAATATTAATTAATAAGTACAGGGGAATTAATTCCAGTTCATAAAATATGATGAACAGCAGCAGGTTTTGAGCGATAAAAGCGCCAGCTACCGCAGCATTAACTATCAGAATCAATCCATAGTAAATTCTGGGACGCTCAACATTATTACTGCTATAAATAACAATCCAGGTAAGGAAGCTACTTAAAGCTAGTAAAGGTAAAGATAACCCATCAATGCCGACATTATAGGTTAATCCTAATTGGGGAATCCAGGGTAAATACTCTTGCAGTTGTAACCCTGAATAAGATAAGTCAAATTGACTAAGTATCCAGATAGTTACGGCTAAGATAATTGAACTTATAACTAATGATATTCCCCGTAACCGACTAGCACTTAAATTTCCTGGTAAAAATCCGACAATAGCCGTCCCTAGTAGGGGTATCCAAATTAAACTACTCAGCATATTAATCAGGGGGGAGGAGGGAGGATAGAGGAGAAATTTTCAGCCTTTGTTATGAGTAAAAATTTATAGTTATCTCTTGCAGAAATCAGTTAACCCATCTGTGTTTATCTGTGTCCATCTGTGGTTAATTATCCACAATTTTGCTTCTGCAAGAGACCTATTTATTTTGGAACTAACTAATTAAGCTAATTTTCCCAGAATCAAAATCAAAATAACCGCCGACAACTTTTAGTTGTCCGTCTTTAACTAACTGAGAAATTACCGGAGATTCCTGTATTTTTTGAACTTGATACAAAACATTAGCTTTAATTCCAGCTTCCAATTGATCAGCTTTTTTAGAATCTAACTTTGCAATGCCAGGTTTAATTGCATCTAATAAACTAGCAATTTGACCAGGAACTTGAGCGCCTTTAATTGTGGCATCTACAGCACCACATTTCTTATGTCCCATTACTAATAGGACTTTTGCACCTAATACTAATGTGCCAAATTCTAAGCTACCAGTTTCTTCTGGTGTGACCACATTCCCAGCTACACGACAGATAAATAAATCGCCAAAACCTCTGTCGAAAAGAATTTCTGAAGGTACTCTAGAATCAGCGCAACTAAGAATAGCAGCAAATGGCTTCTGGCTTGTCGCAACTGATTGTAAATCCTTTAAACTTTGATTAGGACGGCTGCTTTTCCCTGAAACAAAGCGGTTATTTCCCTCCATTAATAATTTCAAAGCTTCGTCTGGAGTGATGTTATTATTGGCTACTACTGGTTCAGGAAAAAGTAATTTTGAACCAATTCCGGCTGTAACTAAACTTGTTCCTACACTGGCTGCACCAAATTTGATGATGTTACGACGAGAAATGTTGTTGAGAATATTTTTAGCAGTCATTGCAGGTTTCCTAGATAATCTAAATGTTGGTAAAAAATTAGCTTGAGAACAAGACAGGGAATAAATGATTGAAGCTTTAACTTGGTGAGGAATAAAAAGTATTTATTCCTTAACGTCATAGGTGCTAAATTGCGCCTAGTGTTAGCAATCCTAAGAACAATGTCATTCCTAGTAGGATGGTTAAGACATAAAATTGTGATTGACCGGATACGTTGTATCTCAATCCTTGACCGCTAAACATAGTTGCGAAACCAACTAAGTTAACTGCTCCATCAATTAAATATTGGTCAAACCAAGCAGTTATTTTGGAAATAGAGTCAACGGCAAATACAATACTGAAGCGGTAAAGTTTGGGTGTGTAAAAGTCGTAAGCCAGTAAGTTTTGTAATGGTTTCCAAACCGATAACTGCGGTTTGAATTTACTGTCACTTACATAAATTACTGCTGAAATACTACAACCGAATATGGTTGACCAAATTAACAGTAATGCAACGTCTTTGTTAAGATTTGCCCAATCTGGTAGGAGTGAGAAGCTTTGTAATACTAAGGGTAGATGCAGGGTAAAGCCGACTAATAGCATCATCGGTATTACCATTTGCCAACCTACTTCAGGCGATCGCACTGTCATCGGTTTCTCTTGTCCTGCGAAAATCAAACCGAATACCCGTGTCACACTGAAGGCTGTTAGTGAGTTAACTGCTAACAAAAGACCGACTAACCAAGGTTGTGTAGTCCACAAACCATCTGCTAACTTTAACATTGCCCAAAAGCTACCGAAAGGTGGTAGGGCAATTAATCCAGCACTTCCTACTAAAAATGCTAGTCCTGATAAGGGTCGGCGTGACCAAATACCACCGAGTTTGGTTAAGTCTTGGGTAATGCTATTCCAAATAACGCCACCGATGACTATATATAGTAGCGCCATTGCAACAGCATGAGTTAACACGAGTAACAGTGCTGCCTCGGTTTGCCCTGTGCCTACAGCAATGAAGATTAACCCCATGTAAGCACTGACAGAGTAAGATAAAGCGCGTTTAATGTCAATTTGTGCGATCGCAATTAAACTACCACCAACCGCCGTTAACCCACCAATAAATATTGTTGCGGCTATTGCTACAGGCGAAAGTGCAATTACAGGTTCTAACTTGACTAACACCCATGCACCTGTTGCTACAACCACAGAATTGCGTAGAATCGTGCTAGGAATTGGCCCTTCCATCGCTTCATCTAGCCATAAATGTAAGGGAAATTGAGCGCATTTACTCATTGGCCCCGCAATTAAAGCTAAACCTAATAAAGCTGCAACTTTTGGGTCTAAATTGGCTGTTTGCGCCCAAGTCGCTAACTCAGTGAAATTCCAAGTACCTGCCAGGGGATATAAAGCCAACACACCCATCAGCAGAAATAAATCACCAACCCGCTTAGTTAAAAACGCATCTCTCGCGCCTGTAACTACCATCGGTTGACTAAACCACAGTCCAACTAATAAATAAGTACCCAGGGTGAGGATTTCCAGAATTACATAACTGCAAAACAAAGAATCACATAGCACTAAGGCACACATCCCGCCTTCAAACAGCGCCATTAACCCATAAAAACGCGCCCAACCCCAGTCCATTTCCATGTAACCGATAGCATAAATCTGCGCTAACAGATTTAAACCCGTGATGAGGACTATAGCTGCGATAGTTAAGGAAGAAACTTCTATAGGTATAGAAATATCCAAACTAGCGACATTCAGCCAGGGGATTACTATATGTTGTGCAGGTTGATTCCAACTAACGGATAATGCTACTAAAGCGTGGACGAAAGATAACAAAGTCATCAATAAATTGATATAACCTGCTGGTCTTGACCCTGTTTTACGGATAAATCCAGGCGACCAAGGCACAGTTAATATTGCCCCAATTAAGGAATAACAAGGAATCAACCAGACACTCTGGAAGAAAGATTGCACAATCATACCTCTAAATTTTTAGAAGACTAAAGGGTTGCTAACTAGATGGCACTGTTGCCAGTACAGTTGATGATTTGGGTAAGCGCCAATTAATCCGCAACCCTATCAGCGAAGTAGGAAGGAAGACAATTGCGTTTGGAATAAGTTGATAATAAACTGAATCTTTCCTAGAGAAAAGACATTGTTAATAATAGTTATGATAGATTTTTATCTATGGATACTGTGACCTCTCCCTCCCCCCTCCCATGAAACAAGCAACCTTACACCAATTAAAAGTTTTTGAAGTTGTCGCTAGACACGGTAGCTTTACCCGCGCTGCTGAGGAATTGTTTATTACTCAGCCAACTGTTTCTATGCAAATAAAACAGCTTACTAAGGCTGTTGGATTACCTTTATTGGAACAGATAGGAAAGCGCCTTTATTTAACAGATGCAGGTCGAGAGTTATTAATAACCTGTAGAGAAATATTCGATAGTTTAGATAAATTTGAAATGTCTATATCTAACTTGCAGGGATTAAAGCAGGGCCGATTAAGACTAGCAGCAGTGACGACAACTAAATATTTTATTCCGAGAATGCTGGGGCCGTTTTGTAAAGTATACCCAGGAATTGATATTGAATTTAAGGTAACAAACCACGAACGCTTATTGGCACGGCTAAATGAAAATGTGGATGATTTATATATTCTAAGTAAACTACCAGAAAATTTTGATATTAGCTACTATCCGTTTTTAGAAAATCCTCTAGTAGTTTTAGCACCAATTGATCATCCACTGACCAAAGAAAAAAATATTCCACTACAACGTTTAGCAGGTGAACCGTTTATTATGCGGGAAGCGGGTTCAGGAACGCGATCGCTTGTGCAAGAATTATTTGATGAGCATGGGTTAAAAGCGCAAGTCAGGCTAGAATTAGGAAGTAACGAGGCAATTAAACAAGCGATCGCAGGTGGTTTAGGAATCTCAGTTTTATCTCGCCACACTTTAGGACTAGAAGGAACCACCAATGATGTTGCTATCCTCGATGTAGAGGGTTTCCCCATTCGCCGTCAGTGGTATGTAATTTATCCTGCTGGAAAAAAACTATCGATCGTTGCTAATACTTTTTATCAATATTTATTACAGGAAGCAAAGCACTTTGCTTCCAGTTTAAAGAACACAACTACAATCACATAAATTAACAATAGTTACAGTTTAGTAACCATAGTGAGGTGGCAATGAAATTAGTAATAAATAGTCTTAATTTTTTGGTAGCCATGCTTTATTTGCTATCAAACACCAGCCAGCAAGCAATACAGGCAAAAGAATTAATACCAACTGCCAATAATAGCACAATCCCTATTACAGGATATTATAATTACGATCCACCACCAAAACCTGTTACTCGTTCTCCAGTAGAGACTGCCCTTGATGAAGAGAATTTAACTACAGCAGTTTCCGAAATCGAAGCAATGTGGAAAAAGCAATATCAAGATTACTTTAGAAGAAGCTTCCCAGATCCCTCAATCACATCTAAGGATATTGCTAATACTTTAAATATCTTAGCAAAACAAACCGGAAATAGATCTGCTCTGATTTATGTAGTTCCAATGCAGGAGCAATTAGAACTTGTAATTATTACACCTGGTAATCAACCAGTTCACAAGCGTATTTTGCAAACAAATAGTCAAAAACTGCTTGAACAGGTAAGCGAGTTAAAAAAATATCTCACTAACCCCAGATTGAGCGATACTAAGCGTTATCTTCCAGCAGCGCAAACACTTTATCAATGGATGATTAAACCATTAGAACAAGAACTAGAAGCCAATAAAATCAACAATTTAATTTTATGTATGGGTGTTGGTTTGCGTACTCTCCCCCTAGCCGCATTACATGATGGAGAAAAGTTTTTAATAGAAAAATATAGCCTCACCCGTATTCCTGCTTTCAAACTCACAAATACAATTTACACTAATTTAAAAAAGTCGCAAGTTTTAGCAATGGGTGCTTCGACATTTAAGGATCAAAATCCTTTGCCAGCAGTACCATTAGAGCTATCTACAATCACCCAAAAGTTTTGGAAAGGGAAAGAATTTTTAAACCAAGATTTTACCTTACCAAACTTACAATCACAACGGAATGAAGCAGATTTTAAAATAGTTCACCTAGCGACTCATGCCGATTTTCAGTCTGGAACGTCTAAAAACTCCTATGTTCAGTTTTGGGATACTAAGCTGACACTTGATCAGATGAGTAAGTTAGGCTGGAATAATCCACCCGTAGAATTATTAGTATTAAGTGCCTGTAGAACTGCAATTGGGAATGAACAAGCTGAGTTAGGTTTTGCAGGATTAGCAGTTCAAAGTGGAGTCAAATCCGCTATAGCTAGTCTTTGGTATATCAGTGATGAAGGAACTTTAGCACTGATGACACAACTTTATCATCACCTACAAACTGCTCCAATTAAAGCAGAAGCTCTTAGAAAAGCTCAGATAGCAATGCTAAAAGGGCAGGTATATTTAGAAAATGGTCAGTTGCATACTAATCAAGGCAATATTGCATTACCAACCGAATTAGCAGGAATTGCAAACAAAAATTTATCACATCCTTACTATTGGGCGGCTTTTACTGTAGTTGGTAGCCCTTGGTAGGATGTGTTTTATAGCCGTCAGCTATCAGCTATTAGGTATTAGCTTCTTTAAAAGTTTTTGTTACCTTATGGTTTTAGTAATTTAAAATGTCCTAAGCTATATGGCTACGGCTAGATAAAGATTTTAATAGTGAAATATCTGTCTAGTTAATCAGTTAGATTATCTTTAGCACAAAACAATGTAGAGACGTTGAATACAACGTCTCTACATTATGTGTAATCAAACGAACATGATATTAACTATAAAGGTCTATACAGGCGATAGTTGATATTAGGGAAGATATTGTCAATTTCTTCTACTTTTTCCAGCCAACCGCTATCAATTTTACCTTCTTTAATTTCATCATAGAGTTTGTGGAAACGCATTAAATGCGATCGCGTTCTTCTTACCGCATAAGGAACCATTGTTCCCGTCCGCATAATAAACGCCCAGTCAGAAGATTGTGCCAGCAACAACTCCCTTGCGGCTTGGTTGAGTGCTTTCCACTCCAATTCATCAGCAGGTTCTCGCCCTCCTAACTCAATCATTCTTTCTGCTGCTTTATGCAAGTGGGGATAAATCCAAGCATTAGTTTCATTTAACCAATACTCATGGAACCCTTTATAACCCCAACTCGATTGAGAAGGGCGACAAACTTGCTGCATCGGATTCTCGCGCAGATAATCTGCCAAGTGTGTCATCTGATAAGTACTTTGGTCATGCCATGACTTGCGGAACAAGTAATCAATAAACCAAGGGCCTTCATACCACCAGTGACCAAATAGTTCCGCATCATAAGGAGAAACTACAATTGGGGGGCGCTGCATCAAGTTGTAAAGATTTTCAACTTGACGTTCGCGATTATACATAAAGTTGCCCGCGTGTTCTGCTGCCTTTTCTTTTGCCCAGTAAGGGTCATATAGTGCCTTATCAGACAAACCAGCGCCACGACCTGTAATTTTATGGTACTTAATACCTGTATTTTTACGTTGCCCATTGGGCATGATGTAAGGCTTAATGTAGTCGTATTCTGCTTCCCAACCTAAATCTTTATAAAACTCTCGATATTCTCCTGCCCCTGGATATCCTACCTCTGACGACCAGACCTGCTGAGAACACTCATGGTCGCGACCGAATGCTGCTACACCTGTCTCGGTAAAAATCGGGGCATAAGTGCCAAAGCGGGGACGAGGACGCGCATACAAAATCCCATGACCATCAGTCAGGAAGTAGCGCAAACCCGCATCCGCTAACATCCGCTCTAAACCTTCATAGTAAGCACATTCTGGTAGCCAAATCCCCTTGGGAGGACGACCAAAGGTATCCTCATAATGTTCACAAGCTACCTTAATTTGCGCCCAAACTGCCTGGGGATACATCTTCATCAACGGCAAGTAACCGTGAGTAGCACCGCAGGTGATAATTTCTAGATTGTTGCTATCTTGAAATTGTTTAAAGGCTGTGATTAAATCACCGTTGTGATGTTCCCAAGTGTTGCGGATTTGGTTGAATTCGTGAGCGTAATGTTCTGCTAGATAACGGACATGACCATTTTGCTCGTTATGTTCAATTTCTTTTTCGGCTAATTCTTCTAATTTAGCTAAGTGTTCATCATAGCGTTCTTGCAGCAGGCGATCGCGTAACATCGACACCAATGGCGGTGTCATACTCATGGTGATTTTGAAGTCTATACCATCCCGCTTTAGCCCTTCAAAGACGTGCAGCAAAGGAATATAAGTTTCAGTGATAGCTTCATATAGCCATTCTTCTTCCAACACATAGTCACTTTCTGGATGCCGGACAAATGGTAGGTGGGCGTGAAGGACAAGAGCAACATAACCGATAGGCATAATGATTCAGGGGTAGTAGGTGGATATACAGGTGATGCAGGTTGCGGAATTTTACAGTATTTTAAGCTTTTCTCAGCAGTTTGCTACTGGTAGCTGAAAAGAAGCTCTTAAACTCTAGGCGTGTTCAAAATCTAAAATAGATATTAAATTTAGAGTAAATAATTAAACTCGACAAAAAGCCGAAAATTGCTGCTTTTGTCAAAGCGTGATTATTGTCCCCACTACTCACACAACAATAAATGCAGGCAGCTTTTGAAAAGCTTACCTATAAGGATGCGTCGCTACAGCTACTACTGTTTGTTGATCAACGTCCTAGCGCCCAAAAACAGATAGAGCAAATTTGTAGTTGTCTGGAAAGTCTTAAGCAAGATTTTCCTTTTGAACTGGAAGTTGTTGATGTGGGGCAGCAGCCTTATTGGGCGGAACATTTTAAAATTGTGGCAACCCCAACTCTGATTAAAATTTATCCTGAGCCAAAGCATACTCTTGCAGGGAGTAATTTGGTTGCTCAATTACAAACTTGGCTACCTCGTTGGCAAACTTCAGCCGCAGATTACTGGGAAACTAAAAAATCTCCAGCAGAATCACCGGAAACTACAACAGAAAAATCATTAAAAATAAATTCACTTGCTTATGCAACGGAAATTATTCAACTTTCAGATGAAATTTTTCGTTTGAAACAAGAAAAAGAAGAATTACTCAACCAGTTGCAATTTAAAGATCGAGCGATCGCAATTCTAGCTCATGACTTGCGTAATCCCCTAACAGCAGCTTCTCTGGCTATAGGAACACTAGAATTAACCCAAAATTTAAGTGATGATAAAAAACTGCAAATTTCGCCTACATTGATTAACCAATTAATCCAGCAAGCGCGAAATCAACTGCGGCTTATCGACAAGCTAATTACAGATATTTTACAAGCAGCAATCGGCAGCAGTACTAATTTGCACATCCAACCTCAAAAGTTAGATATCGCTGCTTTAGTTCATGATGTAATTAATCAGATACAAGAACGGATGCAGGCAAAATCGTTAAAACTAAAAACAGATATTCCTCAAGATTTGCCGTATGTTTATGTAGATGAAGAACGAGTGCGTCAGGTGATGATGAATTTAATAGATAATGCTATTAAATACACTCCAGCAGGTGGCAAGATTACGATCAGTATTTTCCACCGTACAACAGAAAAAGTGCAGGTAATTGTTTGTGATAATGGCCCTGGGATTCCAGAGGGGAATCTAGAACGAATTTTTGAAGATCACTTTCGTCTGCAACGCGATCAAGAACAAGATGGATATGGGCTAGGTTTATCTCTTTGTCGTCGAATTGTGCAGGCGCACTATGGGAAAATTTGGGTTGAGTCTATTCTTAGTGAGGGTAGCTGTTTTAACTTTACCTTGCCAGTTTATCGTTTTTAAGGAGTCAGCAGTCAGGATTCAGCCGTGATATATGATTGTTGGCGAAGGGCGTTGATTATTTGGATGTTTGCTTCGGGAAAGGTGTAGCGATCAAGTTCTTCTAAACTTACCCAACGAATTTCATCACATTCTATAGGCTGTGGTTCACCTGTGAGGTGGCTACAGTGATGTACTGTGAGGGTGACACGAAATTTAGTATAGTCGTGGTCGATAGTAATTAAGCGATCTCCCACAGCAATTTCTATTCCTAACTCTTCTAAAATCTCTCGTCGAATACACTCTTCAATTGTTTCACCCGTTTCTACTTTACCCCCTGGAAATTCCCACATACCTCCCATTAAACCTTCAGCACGTCGCCGATCAATCAATATTTGTCCTTGATCGTTCCAAATTACGGCAACGCCGATGAATTTGTGGGGTATAACGGAAAAAGTTTTAGACATGGGCAGATTCAACTGAGTGGTTAATTTATAGCGGTTAGCAGTCAGCGGTCAGCTTAGGCTACGCCACGGCGCAGAGCGCCTACAGCTTTTTTCAATGCCAATGTTTACAAGAGTTTCAGAATAGATACGCGTCCTAACCGCCAAGGCAGTTACTATACCAGAGCGTAGGCGTAGCCCGTCGTAGATATCGCGCAATTCTCCAAGCAAAGTATCATAATCCGACAGATTTAATCATCTATCTGTCGGAATGCTCAGTTGCTACAATTTTATTTTCTGAGGTTAACTTCAATGACGTTAAATCTCAAATTATTAGCTTAATTGACTAATTTTAAGATTGGGTTTCTGATTGTTGTAATGATTTTTCAAAAACCATACGCTGTTCAGCGTTGCGTAAGAAATAACCGCTCATCATGGCAGACGCTAATAAACGCCCTAAGTTTTCGCGGCTGGTATTAACAGTGATACCAAAATGTTCTGAAGGGAGATTTCCTAACAACCCCACAATATTGCGTTCCATTACTTGAAACACTTCTGAAGACATCGGTTTAGACAACTGACTAATAGTATCTGGACTCATGGATTGAACGTACTGCCACAGCAAGTTGCTGGATTCGTTCTCACCACTGAAAAATTCTGAGGATCGATTAGGTGCGTTGTTCACTGTAGCTCCTTGCAATTGCTCTGACGGCTATTGTTCTCAAAGGCAGGAAGTGGATTGTTGTTTTTAGATCTAATCGAATTTTAGATACCTACCCTTGGTTTCTATAAACTAATGTAACAGTTTGCTTCTAATACTGTAGTGAGTGGAACCGAACTATCATGTCGGATTATCTCACCTCAAGCATACTGTAGCGCGGATCAAAAACTTAACCCCCTAGCCCTCTTACCTTGCATCTAAAAACCCCTCTCCTTGTAGGAGAAGGGTTTGTGGAGAGGTCAGTATCCTTTAGGGTGAAGGTAAACAGTGCTATCACTCATCCGATCGCTATTAGCTTGCTATATACTCACCCATATCAGCTTTGCGCTTACGCAACTTGGCGAGTGCTTCTCGTTCAATTTGCCGTACTCGTTCACGGCTAATGCTGAGGCGATCGCCAATTTTGGCAAGAGTTAAGGGTTGCCCATCCGCCAATCCAAAACGTAGGGATAACACATCACGTTGCTGTTGTGTCAGATCTGACATGAGTTTCTCTAGATCGAGTTGCATTGCAGACTGGGTAACAAAGTCTTCTGGGGAAGGCCCTGTGTCTTCTAACAAATCTCCTAATTCTGTATCTTGATGATCCCCAACACGCAGATCTAAAGATAAAGGCTGACGCGCCCTTTCAAGATATTCCCGAACTTGCGGAGGAGTTAAGTCTAGTTCCTCTGCCAATTCTGTGACTGTAGCTGCTCGTCCGAGTTTTTGCGATAAACTGCGTTGAGCTTTTTTGATTTTATTTAGCTTTTCGGTGATATGGATTGGTAGCCGAATGGCGCGAGCTTTTTCTGCGATCGCACGGGTAATTGCTTGACGAATCCACCAGTAGGCGTAGGTAGAAAAGCGGTATCCTTTAGTGGGATCAAATTTCTCGACCCCTCGCTGCATTCCGATAGTACCTTCTTGAATCAAGTCTAGTAAGTCAATGTTGCGCTTAATATACTTTTTCGCAACTGACACTACTAACCGCAAATTGGCTTCGACCATTTTACGCTTGGCTAAATCAGCAGTTGCGATCGCCTGTTGCAGTTCTTGCTCTTCTAATTCACAAGCTTGCGCCCACTGGGCAATAGTTGGCTCATCACCTAGTTCTGCGATCAAAGCATTTTTTACGGCTCGTAAGGCAACTAAACGCTGTACCTGTTTTCCATAAAGAATTTCCTGCTCGTGAGTCAGCAGCGGCACACGGCCAATTTCTCGCAGGTAAGCGCGAACGGTGTCGGTGGAGGTCTGAGCAGTTTTCATGGCGCTGATTAATATGACGAAGGTAGTTGGTGTATTGATGTTTGTTAAATAGTCTTGACTAAATCTGTGAAATCACTCTTGAGCAAAAAAATTTTAGATGTGGCACACAGCAAGCAGATTAAGGATTATGGCAGGGATGCGCGCACATGAATATGTTTTAGCGGTGTTGAGCCAGTTTTTGCCGCCCCAATTCGTACCTGCTCATATCATCAAAATTAATACTCATAACTAAATATTAAAGAATTGTAACATTTAAAGAGAGTTTAATTCCTTTAGCTGTAAGCGCTCCTAGAGTTATTGACTTGGGATATATTTTTTGCTTATAGTGATTAATTTTCCAATTTGATTTGGTAAAAAGGCAGTAATCCCCTTTTTCCTTTAACATTTAGCCGACTTCTGAAACAAACCTGATGGTCTTGCTCATTATGAGAGTACCCACAATGGCGTTAAAAGGAAGCATCTTATACAACAAAATTGGCAACATTTTGCAGGAAAACCCCCCAGCACATAATGTAGAGACACGCCAATAGCGGGTCTTAAAGGAGAAGCAGAACCCAAGTCTTAATTAAGGAGTTTAATTACAGTAGAGCAATTGTAAGTTTTGGCGGATGTTTGTTAAAAATTTGATATTGAACAATTATCCCAAGTCAATGTATAAGATCACGTATACGTAAACGTATAACTTAAATATGTTAAATCAAACTTATGCCTCAAACTGTGTGGATTGCCAGACACGGAAATCGCTTGGACTTTGTGAACCCAGAATGGTTTAATACCGCCGAGCGACGCTATGACCCCCCTCTTTCTGATGACGGTTTAGTGCAAGCACAGCAATTAGCACAACGCTTAGTAGGAGAAAAAATTACTCATATTTTTGCTTCGCCTTTTTTGCGGACAGTACAAACTGCTTTTCAAGTAGCCGAAATCCTGGATTTACCAATAAAAGTTGAGTTTGGGTTGAGTGAATGGTTGAATCCGCACTGGATGACAGCTATGCCAGAAACATTGCCGTTAATAGGTTTAGCTGAAATTTTCCCCCGAATTGACCTTAATTATACTTCCCGTGTGACGGCAAATTATCCAGAAACTAGCGAACAAGTATTAAAACGCGCTGGAAAGACTGCACAACTATTAGCAACTGAGTTTCCAGAGAATATTTTATTAGTTGGTCATGGTGCATCGGTCTTGGGTATGGCAATGGGTTTACTAGATGTGACAGTGGAACCAGAAATCAATGCAGCTTTGTGTTGTTTAGTAAAACTGGTGCGTGATGGTCAAGAATGGGTAATGGAACTTAATGGCGATGTCTCTCACTTAAGTCAAGTTGAAAAAGCGATTCGGTTTAATTAGACCTCTCTAACCAAGAATGTAGAGACGTGCAGACTACGCCAACGCGCAGTGCATAGTGGAATTTCGCGTCTCTACAATGGTTCTAGGGTTAGTACCTTTAATTTCTGGAAATGTTTATTAGTCAAGAGTAAGGCGTGAAACTATAACATTACTTTGATACTCTCAGGGAAAAATTATAACTATGACATTATTACTAGCAGGAGATATCGGCGGTACTAAAACTAACTTGCGGCTGGTGCAGGTTGTAGAGGGAGGGAAATTAAATACTCTTTATCAAGAGATTTATCCTAGCCGCAAGTATTCAGATTTGCTGCCACTGGTACAGCAGTTTCTAGCAACAGCTAGTCAAAATTTGGGGGAGGAACAAAAGCCAGAAAAGGCAACTTTAGCGATCGCAGGCCCCATTGTTGACAATACATCTGTACTACCTAACCTGGGTTGGTCACTTAATGCTAAAAGTTTAGAGCAACATTTAGGGATCAAACCGATTAGTTTTATCAACGATTTTGCTGCCGTTGGTTATGGAATACTAGGTTTATCAGCATCAGAAATTCACACTTTGCAGGCGGGTTCACCTGATAAAGATGCTCCAATTTGTGTGATTGGCGCTGGTACGGGTTTAGGAGAAGGCTTTTTAATTCCGCAAGCAGATAGCTATCAAGTGTTTGCTACAGAAGGCGGACATTCTGACTTTGCGCCGAGATCGGAGTTGGAATTTAATTTTTTGAAGTACTTGCTAGATAAGCACAATATTGAACGAGTTTCTTATGATCGTGTGGTTTCAGGTCGGGGTATTGTAGCTTTATACCAGTTCTTACGAGATCGGCATTTTGCTGAGGAATCACTCGAAATTGCTCAAGTAGTTAGACAGTGGGAAGCAGAAGCCGGAAAAATTGAAAAGACTGTTGATCCGGCGGCGGTAATTTCTAAAGCAGCTTTAGAAAAACGCGATCGCCTGTGTCAACAGACAATGCAAATGTTTTTAGAAATATACGGTGCTGAGGCTGGTAATTTCGCTCTCAAAGTTCTGCCTTACGGCGGTGTTTATATTGCTGGTGGGATTGCTGCTAAGAATTTGCCGTTGCTTCAAAACGGAACTTTTATTCATGCTTTTAATGATAAAGGTCGGGTGAGTTCTGTACTGGAAAAGATGCCAGTTAATGTGATTCTGAATCAGGAAGTAGGATTAATTGGAGCAGCACTTTATGCTGCTAGATTGTAGTTAAGACTTTAGCTGGGTGGAAATAAATGTTACATTCAGACTGGTCATTAATAATTGTTAATTGTTAATTGTTAATTGATTATTACCCCTCACTCCTCATGAAACTAAAAATTTTGTTGCCATCAGTGCTAACCACTATGTTATTAAGTGGATATCCATTAGTTGAGCCAATTCACGGGCAACAGCCAGCTAATGCTAATAAATCTGTGTGGCAACAATTTACTTCGCCACAAGGCAAGTTTATGGTGTTAATGCCTGGGAAACCTAAACAGGTGAAACAAGCCTACCAAACACCATTAGGAGTAATTAATAGTCAGGGGTTTTTAGTTGAAAAGTCTGGCAAGAATGCAGCATACTTGGTTGCTTATTCTGACTTTCCGATTAATCTTAGTCCAAATAACTCTAACCAAATTTTGAATTGGGCAGGCAAGGGCATTTTGGGAGGAGTTAATGGTAAGTTAATCAGTCAACGCAGTTTTAAATTACAAGGATTTCCAGGGAGAGAATTTACATACCTAGCTACAGGTGGAATTTTTAAACACAGGATGTATTTGGTAAACCGACGGCTATATCAAGTAGTTGTGGTGACGAGTAAGGAACAGCAAAAGTATTTAGCTAAAAGTAATGCTGGTTTTTTGAATTCATTCAGATTGCGATCGCGGTAAGTAATTACAGGACTTACGCAAAAAAAGCCAGTGAGCAGGATGCTCGCACTACATCTAATCAACATTAATTGCTAATGTGTTCTCGTAGCGGGTGCGTAGCACCAAAGTCTCGCTCACTAACCCAGAATGCGTAAGTTCTAAGTTAGTTAAAAAATAAGTTTAGTTAAAAAATAAGTCGAGTCGTTGCTGAGATGCTTTGAGTGCTTCTTGGGGAGATTTTTTGCCTAGTAATACAGCTTCGATTGCTCTGCCGAGATTCTCTGATATGCGATTATAGCCAGGAAATATGGGACGCGATCGCGCTACGCTTGCTTGTTCCAAAAACACTTTTACTGCTGGCAATTTCGCTAAAAATTCTTGATAAGCAGGATTTTGACGCGCTTTGAGATTTACTGGTAAATACCCCGTACCTAGCGCCCACTCTGTTTGAAATTCCTCACTTAAAACATACTCTGCAAAGGTAAAGGCAGCACGTTCTCGTTCTGGATTAGTTTTTAAAATGAATAAATTTTCCCCACCTGTAGCTGTTGCTGATTTCACCCCTGCGGGAATGGGAAACACATTAAAATCAACGCCTGTCGATTGTAGTTGTCCGAGTGTCCAAGGCCCAGTTAGCTGCATAGCTACTTTACCAGCAAGGAAACCATCTAACTCATAACCGCGTTCTGGCAAAGATAAGACAGCAGAACCATCTTTAATTAAATTCTGCCAAAATTCTAAGGCGGCGATCGCTCCTTGATTTACTAAATTTACATTCTTGGCAGTGGCATCTTTCCCCGCATCAATCAGTTCCCCGCCACCACTCCACATAAACGGCAACCAATTAAATACCGTCCACTCTCCTTTTCCCAAAGGTAACAGCATCCCATGTTGATCTATCTGGTTGTCGCCATTGGTATCAACTGTTAATTTCCGCGCCACTTGACGCAACTCCTCCCAGGTTTTCGGCAACTGAGTAATTCCCGCAGCTTTAAATAAGCTAGGACGATAAAAAATCCCGACATTATTCGTACCAAAAGATACCGACCAAGTATGCCCCCCATATTCCATCGCTTCAAATAAGGCTGGGTCAATCTGATCTTTTAATGGTGATGTTGCCAGCAAATCTTCCAACGGGCGAATTGCGTTTAATTCTACTAATTGACCAGTCAGCATTGGGGAAAACCAGAGCAAATCAGGAACAGCATTCCCCACCACAGCAGCCAAAATTTTTGGCAATTGCTGGTCTGGTTGTCCAATATATAATGATTCAACTTGAATGTTGGGATGTGTTTGATTAAATTTGTTTACAAGTGATTGCAATACATCTCGGTTAGGTGGTGGATTTACACCTTGCCAGAGTGTTAAATTGATCGCGCCCTCTGTGTGGGTCGGTTTGGCTACTAGCTGACATCCTGTTATCCCTAGTAGGAGAATACTCAAAATCAAGCTGATGCTGATATTTATGCCTTGCTGTTGTAAAAATTTCCGACTTTTTTGCCATGCTATCGCTCTTGTTGGCAAACTGCTAGTTAAACGAAATAAGGTAAAAATATTTTCCATATAAAAATAATAAAATAATCATTTAATTTATGGCAATAATTATGGTTTTGATTAATTAACCACAGATGAACACAGGTCAAAATGATTACTGAGCAATATATGGATGCGATTAAAACTATGTTAATTGCTGATGCTGCTCCTGATATTTTGTATTTAGATACTTTGGAAGCTTTTTTAGTAAGGAAATATGGGGTTATTCAAAATTAAAATTATTACAGCAAAAAAGATTTTGATTTAGCTGATATTCAACCAGCGTGGCTTAATGCCTTCCATCAAAATGGTAAAATTTACGGTTTACCTCAATATTTTTCTACTTTTTATAGCAAAAAGGCTTTTAATGAAGTAAAACTAAAACAACCTCCTAAAACTTGGCAGCAGGTTTTAGAATACTCTAAAAAACTTACTTAATCAAACATAAACTGGTGGCAAGCAAAGGAGGCGAAGGAGGCATTAGAATAAAATATGCAGGATAGCACAGCAAAACTCCAGGCAGGAATGTCTATAACCCCAACTGCGTCAGCCGATGAAATTAACGAACCAACGCAACAGACAGTACTGCTTAATCGGATTGTTTTCGATATCCGCAATACGCTAATTGTAGATGAAATTCTCCAAAAAACTGTTGATAGCTTACATCAAGCACTGAATTTGAGCGGTTGTGCAAGTTTTCAGCCAAATTCCAGCAATTTATTGAAAGTTAGCCACGTCAGCGTTGCTACTGTTCATGGGGAAAAGCTGATTGGTACAACTAGCAAAATTTATACTGATTACTATCAAGCATTATCGCAAGGCGAAACAGTAGTTATAGAAAATATTGAGGCAAGTCTCGCACTTGAAATTCAGTCAGCAGATATAGCTGATGGGATTAGCCGTTTGATCCTGGTTCCGCTAGTATATGAGCAGAAATATTTAGGCGGAATTAGTTTGTTTCAATTTGATCTAAAAAGGGAATGGACTACTAAAGAATTATATTTTGTAGAAGCGATCGCCCAACACTGTGCAGTTGCTCTTTACCAAGCAAAATTGTATCAAAAAGCACAAACAGAAATTGCCCAGCGACAGCAATCAGAAACTTTATTACTCCAAACTACTTCAGAACTGCACTCACTGTTTCAAGTATTTCCTGATATATATTTTCGTCTAGCTAGCGATGGCACTATTTTAAGTTACCACGCTGGCGCATCGGTGGAATTATATGTAGCACCAGAGAAGTTTCTTAATAAACGTCTGCAAGATGTTTTGCCAGAAAATGTGGGGGATCAATGTTACAAAGCATTTCTTCAGGTTTTGGAAACTAACTCGTTAGTAGCTGTAGAATACTCATTACCGCTACCTAGTGGTGAAAAGAATTTTGAAGCTAGGTTCTTGCCATCACAGGATCAGCAAGTAATCGTGATTGTGCGTGAGATTACTCAGCGTAAGCAAATAGAATTAGCACTACAAGCAGCTAAAGAACAGCTAGAAATTAAAGTTACTGAACGTACTGCTCAATTAACTAATGCTAACGCGCAATTACAAACAGAAATTTCGGAACACCAGTGGACAGCAAATCTGTTAGCTGGTCAAAATCGCATCATGGAAATGATTGCCAAAGGTGCATCGCTTCGCTCATGTTTAAATGTAATTGCTCAGTTTATTGAAAAACAGTCTGGTGAAGTTGCGTGTGCGATCGCGCTGCTGGCAGAAAATGGAATTAATTTGAAATCTTATATCGCTCCTAGTCTGCCTAAAAACTATCTCCAAAGCCTTAAGTTACTAGGAATTAGCCCAAATTTTGCTTCATGCGACATCGGCGATTGTTATCGGCAAACTGTAATTGTATCAGATATTGCTACTGATCCCAAGTGGCAAAACTTTAGGAATTTAGGATTAAGTAATGGGTTACGAGCTTGTTTTTCGACACCGATATTAGCAACTTCCGGTGACGTATTAGGTATTTTAGAACTGTACTATCGCACACCGCGTCCGCCTAATTTGAGCGATCGCAAATTGGTTGATATCTTTACTCAAATAGCAGGAATTGCGATCGAGCGTCAACGAGTAGAAGAGTCTCGGCAAAGAAGCAAACAGCGATTCCAAAATTTAGTAGAAACTACTAGCGATTGGGTGTGGGAGGTAAATGAAAACGCGGTTTATACTTACGTTAGCCCCAAAATTCGCGATTTATTAGGTTATGAACCAGAGGAAATTTTAGGTAAAACTCCTTTTGATTTGATGCCAGCAGAAGAAGCTAAACGTATTGCTAACACTTTTTCGGCAGTTTTTACCGCACAACAACCAATATCAGGATTAGAAAATACTAATTTGCACAAAAATGGTCATCAGGTAATTTTAGAAACCAGTGGTGTGCCAATTTTTGATGCCGATGGAAATTTTAGGGGATATCGTGGTATTGACCGAGATATTACTGAACGCAAACAGGCTGAAGAAGCTTTGCGAATTAGTGAAAATCGTTTACGAGCAATTATTGATGCTGAACCAGAATGTGTAAAATTAGTTGCTGCCGATGGTACTTTACTAGAAATTAATCCTGCTGGCAGAGCGATGATTGAGGCAGATAATGCTGAAGCAGTGATTGGTAAATCAGTTTATGATTTAGTTGCTCCTGAATATAGACAAGCGTATCAAGCATTAAATGAAAGAGTTTGTCAAGGTAATAAAGGTAAGCTCGAAGTAGAGTTTATTGGATGCAAAGGAAAGCGTATATGGATGGAAACTCATGCAGTACCTTTGCGGAATGAAGCTGATGGCAGTTTAATCCAATTAGCGATCGCTCGTGATATTACTGAACGCAAACAGACAGAGCAAGCACTTAAAGAAAGCGAAGAAAAGTTCCGTAATTTAGTTGAGTATACTAACGATTGGGTGTGGGCAAGTAATCTTGATGGCTTATTTACCTACGTTAATCCTAAAGTGCGGGATATTTTAGGATATGAACCCCAGGAAATCATTGGTAAAACTGTTTACGAATTGATGTCTGTGGATGAAGCAAATCGCTTTGCTGAAGTTCTTCAGCCGTTTATCTCTAATGGAGAACCGTTCAATAATTTGGAAAAAACACTAATTCATAAAAATGGTCATCGAGTTATTTTAGAAAGTAGTGGTTCTCCTGTGTGCGATCGCCAAGGAATTTTACAAGGTTATCGCGGCATAACTCGTGATATTACCGAGCGCAAACACGCAGAACAAGAGATGGTTAAGGCGCTAGAAAAAGAAAAAGAACTTAGTGAACTTAAATCTAGTTTTGTGTCAATGACATCCCATGAGTTTCGCACGCCGATGTCTACAATTCTGTCTTCATCAGAATTACTAGAACATTACCACAACAAATTTACTGAAGAAAAAAGACTAGCGCATCTGCATCGAATTCAATCAGCTATTCACCAAATGACTCAACTGTTAAATGATGTATTAACTATTGGTAGAGCAGAAGCGAGACAACTTAAATTTCAGCCAGAATTGCTGGATTTAGAAAATTTTTGTCAAAAGTTTACAGAAGAAATGCAACTGAGCATTGGAAATTCTCACAAAATTATTTTTAGTAAGCAAGGAAAAAATCGACCTACTTATATGGATGAGAAATTACTCAGACATATTTTTAGTAATTTACTTTCAAATGCTGTTAAGTATTCTCCTCAAGGCAGTACTATTTTTTGGAAATTAGATTTTGAGAGCGTTCGCGCAGCGACTCCTGTGGAGTCTCGCGCCATCTTCCAAGTTCAGGATCAGGGAATTGGCATTCCAGAAACAGATCAAAAAAGACTGTTTGACTCCTTCTTTAGAGGAACTAATGTGGGGATGATTCCAGGGACGGGACTGGGATTAGCGATTCTCAAAAATTGTGTAGATCTGCACGGTGGCGAAATCAGCCTTAGTAGTCAAGTAGGCGTTGGTACAACATTTACCGTAATACTACCTTTGCACTACGAAGCAAGCTTAGAAAGAAATCCGCAAATTTACGAGGATCAAGATTATGGCATAGTTTGATAAAATGTCTCTGTCTATTGGTGTTCAAATTAAGGTAAATTTCTCAAAACTAAAGCAATAATTTTGTCAGCAATAGGAATAAACAACAACTAATAGCGTATTATTTACCTCTGCATCTAAACCTCGCGCTGATATCAACTGTTAAGCTGCCGCAAGATTAAATATTTTTGTAAAGAGAAATTATTAACAATTTTTTTTCTAAGTAATTTCCCATGTACTTTAAGGCTGATTAATTAAGTAGGATAGTTTTAACAATAAAAGTTAAATGAATGCAGCCAGCACCTTTACCGAATAACGAAGCACAGAGACTTGCAGCACTTCTAGAATATGAAGTGTTAGATACTGAGGCTGAACCAGGGTTTGATCAAATCACTCATTTAGCCTCATATATTTGTCAGACACCAATTGCCTTAGTTAGCTTAATTGATAGTGAGCGACAATGGTTTAAGTCTCATCTGGGTTTAACCGCAACCGAAACTTGTCGTGATATAGCTTTTTGCGCTCACGTCATTCTGCAAAATCAAGTAATGGTGGTTGAGGATGCTTTAAATGATGAACGATTTGCCACTAATCCCCTCGTCACCTCTGATCCTCATATTAGATTTTACGCGGGCGCACCTCTGATTAATCCCGATGGCTTGGCACTAGGGACTTTGTGCGTAATTGACTATGTACCGCGTCAATTGAACTTGCAACAACAAGAAGCTTTAACGATGTTAGCTCATCAAGTGATGGCGCAATTAGAGTTAAGGCGCACTGTAGCTGCTTTGAAGGAAGCTATTATTGAGCGAAAACGTGCAGAAGCAGAACTGCGGATAGCTTTGGAGAAAGAAAAAGAACTCAGCGAACTCAAATCTCGCTTTGTCTGTATGACTTCCCATGAGTTTCGCACACCGATATCTACAATTTTAGCTTCGGCTGAATTACTAGAAATTTATAGCCATAAGCTTTCTGAGCCTAAAAAAGTTGGACATTTGCATCGTATTCAAGGGGCTGTGCGAAGAATGACAGACCTTTTGAATGATGTCTTGGTTATGGGTAAAGCAGAAGCCGGAAAATTACAGTTAAAACCGACACCGCTAGATTTGGCAGAATTTTGCCAAAAATTGGTGCAAGAAATCCTCATTATTGATAATCATCAACACAGCATTACCTTTGTTGCTCAAGGTTCCTGTAGCATAGCAGGGGCAAGCCCAGAATCGGCACTACAAAGCCGTGAACCTGAGCCAACTAATTGTCAATCGCTTGAACTTCCTTGCTTTGATGAAAAATTGCTCCGACAAATTGTGAGTAATTTGCTATCAAATGCGATTAAATATTCACCTGCTGGTAGCCAACTAGATTTTGTACTAAATTGTCAGAATGAAGAAGTAATTTTTCAAATCAAAGATCAAGGTATTGGTATTCCCCCAGCAGACCAATTACACTTGTTTGAGTCTTTCTATCGGGCTAGTAATGTCGGTAATATTTCTGGAACAGGTCTAGGGCTGGCAATCGTGAAGAAATGTGTGGATTTACATAGAGGTAAAATTGCTGTTAATAGTGAAGTCGGGGTAGGCACAAAGTTTACAGTGACGCTGCCGTTATACAACTCGATACCAACTGATGATCAAGATTCTAATAATTGAAGACGAGGAACCACTTCGGGAAAACATTCTGGCATTGCTTGAGACTGATGGCTTTGATGTCTTTGGCTCAGAAAATGGTCGCCTTGGTGTGCAGTTGGCTCTGGAGATTTTACCGGATTTGATTTTGTGTGATGTGATGATGCCGGAACTTGATGGTTACGGTGTTTTGACCGAGTTGCGCGAAAATCCAATTTTGGCAGCAGTACCGTTTATTTTTTTGACTGCTAAAGCTACCAAGGCTGATTTACGCCAAGGGATGGAATTGGGAGCGGATGACTATCTAACTAAGCCATTTACGCGGGCTGAGTTATTGAGAGCTATAACTACTAGACTGAAAAAACAAGCAAGTATTCAGCAGGCGTACAACACTAAAGCCAATCCAGCAACAGAAGCACCAAGTTACTTTGTCTATTACGACAACTTGACCAACTTACCAAATCGCACTTTGCTTCAAGAGCGGCTCAATCAGATATTACAAGTAAATTACAATCAACAAATTCCAATTCTGTGTATTGGTTTAGATCGCTTTCAGCGGATTAGCGATACTCTTGGTACAGTAGTTACCGATTTAGTAGTGCGCTCAGTAGCTGAAAGGCTAACTACTTGTGTCGCTGACCATGATACGCTTGCTCGTTTTAGCAATGATCAATTTGTGATCGTCTTTACTACGATTACTCAAAAGCAAGATATTGCTGATTTTTCTCAAATAATTTTAGATGTTTTATCTCGACCTTTGAAGGTCAACGAACAAGAACTATTTATTACTGCTAGTATCGGCATCAGTTTTTATCCCAACAATAGTAGGGATGTTGAAATTTTGCTCAATCAGGCAGATTTAGCAATGTCTCAGGCTAGAAAACAAGGCGGTAACAACTATCAGTTTTATACTACCCAGTTGCAGCTACTTTCTCTAGCACCATTATCACTAGAAACAGATTTGCGCTATGCCTTGGAACGGGAAGAATTTGAGGTGTTATATCAGCCTCAAGTTGATATGCGTACTGGGCAAATTGTTGGTGCTGAAGCTTTGCTACGTTGGCATCATCCAGAAAAAAAACTAATTTCTCCCGTAGAATTTATTCCGATAGCAGAAGAAACTGGCTTGATTATTCCTATTGGAGAATGGGTGCTACGCACAGCCTGTATTCAAACTAAGTTATGGCAAAATGGTGGGTTTGAAAACCTCAATATAGCAGTTAATTTGTCAGTATATCAATTTAATCAAAAAAATATTATTGAAAAAGTATGTGATATTTTAAGAGAAACAGGTTTAAATCCTGCAACTCTAGAATTAGAGTTAACAGAAAGTAGTATTGTACAAAATCCTGAAGCTACTCGCAAGATTTTTAGTGAGTTAAAATTGCTAGGAATTCAAATTTCTATAGATGATTTTGGCACGGGATATTCTTCTTTATCTTATTTACAACAATTTCCTTTTGATACCTTGAAAGTTGATAAATGTTTTGTTCGTAATATTGCCAATGACTCTAAAAATGCCGCAATTACAACAGCTATTATTCAAATGGCTCATGGTTTAAAGTTAAAGGTAATTGCTGAGGGTGTTGAAACGCAAGCCGAACAATATTTTCTATCTCAGCATGAATGCGATGCTATGCAAGGTTATCTATTTAGCCGACCTGTACCAGCTAAAGAGTTTGAAAAGTTACTAATCGAGGGCAAACGGTTAGGATTATAAGTTGTAATACTTTTAATTTGTCTGTTTTGGTAGAGAGAAGAGAGGAGAGAAAGGAATTAGCAGAATGTTACAACTGTTAACTGATAATTGGTAATTGTTAATTGTTAATTGTTAATTGATTATGGCGGGACATAGTAAATGGGCGAATATTAAGCGCCAAAAAGCGAGAGTGGATGCTGTTAAGGGTAAAACGTTTACTCAGCTTTCACGAGCGATTATTGTGGCGGCTCGCAGTGGTATACCAGATCCAGAGGGGAATTTTCAACTGCGGACAGCTATTGAAAAGGCAAAGGCGGCGGGTATTCCGAATGATAATATTGAACGTGCGATCGCTAAAGGTGCTGGAACTTGGGATGGTGGTAGCGCACAGTTAGAAGCGATTCGCTATGAAGGTTATGGTAGCGGTGGCGTAGCTATTTTAATTGAAGCATTGACAGATAATCGCAATCGTACTGCGGCGGATTTAAGGGCTGCTTTTAGTAAGAGAGGCGGTAATTTAGGTGAAACCGGATGCGTTGGTTGGATGTTTGAGCAAAAAGGTGTCTGTCGTTTAGAAGGGAAAGTTCAGGAAGATGAGTTATTAGAAGCATCTGTGGAAGGTGGAGCCGAGTATTACGAGTTGATTGCAGATGAGGATGTTGAGGGCGCAGAAGTATTTACTGAGGTGGGAAATTTAGAAATACTTCAAAAAACGTTAAAAGCTAAAGGCTTTAATGTGACCGATCTAGAACTGCGCTGGATACCTAATAATACAGTGGAAGTAACTGATATTGATCTGGCGCGATCGCTTCTTAAACTAATAGATATTCTAGAAGGGTTAGATGATGTGCAAAATGTTACAGCCAACTTTGAAATGTCTGATGAATTAATGACAATGAGTGTAGCTTAAATATTGCGCTGACGCGCACCATCCCCGCAGGTTCGGGGATGGTTGGAGAGGGTTGTAAGCTGTTGTGTTTCGCGCATTTTATGTTTTAGGGAGAGAGGAGAGAGGGTTATAGTGTTTGATAATTTTTCTCTCAATTATAAAATGTATAAGTGTATTTGCGCGTTAGCTTACTACATTTAGATGCAAAGTGCTGTTATTAGCTGGGTAGAAATAAACTTAACCTCAAGGCTGGTAATTATTAATTGTTCTTCCGTCTATTATAGAAAGTAGTACCTTAATATAACCTAGTTGATAAAAATTTACATTTTCACATAAATATTATTACTTGTTTTAGTTAAGAAACCCGCAGAACAAAGACCTAACTGATAAGTCAGCGCTTGCACTATCACACTCTACTAAAAAGCACATATAATTTCTGACAATCTGAAAAATCAGACATGAACCTTACTATTGCTGATTTTCTTCATCAATATAAATAAGAGGAATTAATGAACGGTGATCAAACTTATCAAAGTGTCATTTTTCTAGTAGATGATACACCTACAAATTTAGAAGTACTTATAAATGTTTTAGATAATTCTGGCTTTCAGGTTTTAGTAGCTGAAGATGGCGAAAGTGCGATTGAAAAAATTGATTATGCCCAACCAGATTTAATTTTGTTAGATGTACTCATGCCTGGAATAGATGGGTTTGAAACTTGTAGACGCTTGAAAGCTAATGAATCTACCCAAAATATCCCGATCATTTTTATGACGGCGCTATCTGAAACCCTTGATAAAGTGACTGGTTTGAATTTGGGAGCAGTTGATTACATTACTAAACCTCTTCAGCATGAGGAAGTTTTAGCGCGTATAAAAATTCACCTTTGTATCCAGCAGTTAACTAATCAATTAAAACAGAAAAATATTTTTCTAGAACAACTCACATCAGAATTAGAACAACGAGTAGAAGCGCGAACAAAGGAACTTTCTCAATCTAATCAATTACTGCAACAGGAAATTAGAGAAAGATTAGCAGCAGAAGCAAAGCTTTTGGAACGTACCCGCCTTGCAGAATTAAATGCAGATATTGGGGCTGCTTTGAGTCGTAATTATAATTTATCAAAAATTCTCCAAGAGTGTGCCGAAGCTGTAGTTATAAATTTGGATGCCGCGTTTGTTGGCATCTGGACGCTGAAAGAAGCGCATAATATGCTGGAGTTACAAGCTTCAGCAGGTATGTGTACTAACCTAAACAATTCTTATAGTCGGATACCTGTAGGCAAATATAAAATTGGTTGGATTGCTGCACACCGTCAACCACACTTGACGAATAGTGTGATTGGCGACCCAATGATTAAAGATCAAGAATGGGCGAAACAGGAAAAAATAGTTGCTTTTGCTGGTTATCCCCTAATTGTTGAGGAACGATTGTTCGGTGTAATAGCAATGTTTGCACGTCAATCTTTACCAGCAATAACTTTAGAAGCAATGGCATCTGTGGCGAATAACATTGCGTTAGGTATTCAGGGTAAACAGACTGAGTTAGCGTTGCAGGAAAGTGAGGAACGGTTTCGCTCCTTTGCAGAAAATGTTCGTCAGGTGTTTTGGATGACTAACAAAGATAGTACTTCAATCATCTACATTAGTCCTGCCTACGAAAAAATATGGGGTCGTAACTGCGAAAGATTGTATGAAAAACCCCTGGCTTTTTTCGAGGCAATTCATCCAGAAGATCAAGAAAAAGTGTTTGCTGCAATTAAAACACAAATTAATGGTGAGTATGATCAGGAATATCGGATTATTCAACCGAAGGGCAATATTAGGTGGATTCGCGATCGCGCTTTTCCGATTCAAAATGAATTAGGGCAAGTTTACCGCATAGTAGGCGTGGCTGAAGATATTACAGATCGTAAACTTGCCGAAGAAGAAATTCATAACGCTCTAACGAAAGAAAAAGAACTTAGCCAACTCAAATCACGCTTTATTACTATCGCCTCCCATGAGTTCCGCACACCTCTAACTACTATCTTGTCTGCGGCTCAAGCCCTCAGAACTTATTTTCATAATTGGACAGAGGAAAAAAAATTCGCTTATTTGCAATATATCGAAGATGCTGTTGAACACATGAGCGGGTTATTAAACGATGTCCTAGTAATTGCGAAAGCCGAAGCGGGCAAACTAGAATTTAGTCCCCTAGAAATGGATTTAGTAGAATTCTGTAGCGAACTAACTGAGGAGATACAACTTAATGATAGCAATCGGCATAAAATCAACTTTATTATTTGCTCTAATTGCTTTGGGGTATCAGCAAGTAGTGTCCTAGCTGATATGGATGAAAATCTACTTCGGCAAATTTTTAGTAATTTACTTGCTAATGCTATCAAATATTCCCCATCTGACAGTGCAGTGCAATTTAAACTGACTTGTGAAAATGATTATGCCATTTTTCAGATTCAAGACTCAGGTATTGGCATTCCACTTAAAGACCAAAAACTGCTATTTGACCCATTTCATCGAGCGGAAAATGTTGGCAATATTCCTGGTACAGGGTTAGGGTTAACAATTGTAAAAAACTCTTGTTCTCTACACGGTGGTAGCATCAGCGTAGATAGCGAAGTTGGAAAAGGGACAACATTTACAGTGATTTTACCATTAAGAACCCAAACCAAAATAAATGAATAAAATTTTAGTAATTGAAGACGACAATATAATTCGAGACATTATTGTAGATATTTTAAAATCTGAAAAATTTCAGACTTTTGATGCTGATAATGGCGAAACTGGGGTTGAGTTAGCGTTGCAACATTTGCCCGATTTGATAGTTTGTGACGTGATGATGCCGAAAATGAGCGGTCATGATGTGTTAAAAATTTTACGTGAAAATTCTTTGACTGCTACAATTCCATTTATTTTTATTACAGCTAAAGCCGATCATGATTCTATCCGTGAAGGCATGGAATTAGGCGCTGATGACTACTTAACAAAACCCTTTAATAATAAACAGTTAATAGCTGCGATCGCTAGTAGGCTTAAAAACAAAGCAATTGTCAATGAACAGATTCAGCAAAAAATTGATGAATTGCGTTATAACTTAGCTGAACAAGCAGCATTACTTGATATTACAACTGACGCTATTATCGTTCAAGATTTATCTAACCATGTTTTGTTTTGGAACAAAGGCGCTGAACGTCTTTATGGATGGTTAGCAGACGAAGCTTTAGGTAAAAATGCTTTAGAAATTTTATATAATAAAGATTCAACTCAACTAGAAACCCCTCAGCAAACTATTACCACAATTGGTGAATGGCAGGGAGAATTAGATCAAATTACCAAAGCGGGTATTAAGCTTATTGTGGCAAGCCGTTGGGTACTAATGCGCGATCAAAAAGGGCAACCAAAATCAATACTTACTGTATCGACAAATATTACCGAAAAAAAGCAACTAGAAGACCAATTTTTCCGCACTCAACGATTGGAAAGTCTGGGGATACTTGCTGGGGGTATTGCTCATGATTTGAATAATGTGTTGACACCAATTATGATGGCTGTTCAACTCCTACAATTAAAATTTAGTGATGCCCAAAGCACAAAATGGTTGACCCTTCTGGAAACAAATGTTAGACGTGGCGCTGATTTAGTTAAACAAGTGTTATCCTTTGCACGTGGAATTCAAGGTGAGCGAACCATCATTCAGACTAGCCATTTAATTAATGAACTTAAGCAGTTTTCCTCAGAAACTTTCCCTAAATCTATAAAAATTTATACAGATATAAAATCCTCTCTGCAAGCTATAGTTGGAGATGCTACACAACTACATCAAGTCTTCCTCAACCTCTGTGTCAATGCGCGTGATGCTATGCCTGATGGAGGAACTTTGACAATTGATGCCGAAAATATTTATCTTGATGAACACTATACTCGGATGAATATTGATGCTCATGTCGGTAACTATATTGTGATTACAGTATCAGATACAGGCATTGGTATACCTAACGATATTATGGAGAAAATATTTTACCCATTTTTTACTACAAAAGAGGTGGGTAAAGGCACAGGGCTTGGTCTTTCAACAGTGATTGGAATTGTTAAAAGTCATGGAGGCTTCGTAAAAGTAAAGAGCGAAGTTGGTAAAGGAACACAGTTTAAAGTGTATTTGCCAGCAACGGAAACAACAGTAAAAAGTGTAGATTCTAATTCTAGCCAATTAGTACAGCAAGGACAGGGAGAATTAATTCTTATTGTTGAAGACGAAGATGGTATTCGTGAAATTACCAAAACATTATTAGAAAAAAATGGTTATCAAGCAATAACTGCTAATGATGGTATGGACGCAATTGCTTTATATACACAATATAATTTCAAAGTTGATGCAGTTATACTCGATATAATGATGCCTTCAATGGATGGGTTGACAACTATCCGCGTCCTTGAAAAAATTAATCCAGAAGTTCAGATCATCGCTGTTAGTGGGCTGACATCTAATCAAAAAGTTACGGAACTTAAAAGTTCTTGTGTTAAAGCTTTTTTGTCTAAACCCTACACTTCAAATGAATTGTTAGATCAATTGCATCGGGTATTGAGTAAACCAAAAAGTCTTGTGTAAGGAGTCAGGAGTTAGGAGTCAGCTTTTGCGTTTTTTTAGCTTCCTCTGCTTTTTACTAATGACTAACAATCAGTGCGATCGCATTCAGCAACTCGGCTGGATGAAAAGGCTTAGTATAATAAGCTATTGCCCCTAAACTCGCTGCTTTCTCGCGGTGGCGCTGATTTTCCCTAGATGTCAACATCATAGTTGGCAAGTTGTACCAACGATCGTGGGCGCGAATTTCTTTAAGTAAAGCAAAACCATCCATCCGAGGCATTTCAATATCAGAAATAACTAAATCATATTGCTGCACAGATTGATTCAGTTTTTCTAATGCTTCTTTGCCGTCTCGACATTCTACAACTTGATATCCTGATTGGGTTAGTATTCGATTTAACAACCGACGCACTGCAATAGAATCATCCACTATTAAAATAGTTGAAACATCAGAATTTTGTGGGGCAGGGGGGATCTCTGCTACTGTTGGTGCAATTAACACACCCAAATGGCTAGGGGATAAAACTGGTACAACTTCACCAGTACCTAATACTGTACATCCTGCAAGATAAGCAGGTATAGGGATAGTTTTATCAAAAGGTTTTAAAACCAATTCTTTTTCTGCAATTAGCGCATCTACAGCTACAACAATTAATTCACCTTCTACGTCTAAAACAATTCCTATATTTGGATTGAAGCTGGTGGAGGTTGAGATTAAATCGAGTTGGGTATAAGGAAGTAATTTTATTAATGAAAATAGGGGAATATTTTGCTTGCGCCAATTAATACTATCAGGCAATGCTAAACTAGGATTGCCATATTCAGCTAAGTGAACAATTTCTAAAACGTTGATTGATGGAATTGCTAATGTTTGCTGCTGACATCGGCAAAGTAATAACGGTAAAATACTTAATGTTAAAGGAACAGTAATTGTAAAAGTTGTTCCTTGTCCTAATTCAGTTTTAACTTTAACTGAACCTTGTAGTCGAGCAACTTGCGATCGCACTACATCCAATCCTACCCCTCTACCAGAAATATCCGTTACTGTTGCCGCAGTCGAAAAACCAGGCATAAACAAAAATTCAATTATTTCCTCTTTACTTAACTCAATAAACTTTAAACGGCACAACCCCATCTTTACAGCTTTTTTATAAATCTTCTGGTAATCAATCCCACGGCCATCATCAGCAATTTTAACTAATACTTGATTACCTTTAACTACTGCCGATAAAGTAATTTTAGCAGGTGTTAATTTATCTAATTTTATCCGTTCCTGATTACTTTCAATACCATGATCAAAAGCATTACGCAGCAAGTGAGTTAAAGGGGTTTGTAATTGTTCTAAAATTACCTGATCTATTAGTGTATTTCCACCTATAACTTCTAAATCCACTGATTTGTTATACCGCTCATTGAGCATTTTTAAAGGTGCAACAAATCTATCAGCTAAAACTTTAAACTGTAGTAATCTAGATTCCGTTAAGTCATTGCGTAAACTATCTAATTGCTGATGTAGTTGTTGCAACCCCTCTTGTAATTCACGGGTAAGCAAATCCAAATCAGAACGGCTTTCCTCAACCCGCACCATCACTTCTTGAAAATCTTGTAAAGTTGTATGAATTCCTGAATATTGATCAAATTCTAAAGCATCAAATTCAGCGTCTATAAAACTTTTTACTCCTAGCTTTAAATGCTCGTTACCATAAGACGTACTACCAGCTAACAACGGTGTTGCCATTTGATCATAAAATTCCTTTACTTGTTGGCGGAGTGGCTCCATTTGTTGAGTTTGTTTTTTCAACATTAAACTAACTTGATGAAGTTGCGCCTGATATAAATAAAGACTTTCGTGATTAATTAGCAACTCACCGACTGTATTACTCATCCGATCCAGCTTAGTAACCGGAATCCGTAAATTTAAGTTAAAATTATTTATATCTGTAGTTTTATTATTATTATCTTCTTGATTATTAGTACTAACAGCAGATGACTCAGTACTTAATCTGTGTTTATCTTTGTTTATCTGTGGTGGTAAATCTTCTTTCTTCTTGACTGACTTATCTAACGACTCAGAAACCTTCTTAGGTGTATTTTGCGGTGGTTTTGGGTTGAGAGTTTGCGATCGCTGTTGTCGAATATAATTAATTATCTTTGGCGCTAATTTGACTAAAGATGGTTGTGTTTGCTTAAGTACTTGGCTAATTTTATGAGATGTCTCAACTAACCAAGTTAAATTTAGTGTTTGCCCTAAAAGCAAACATTCTTCTACTAAATTATTTAAAGCATCATGCAAAATAGTTGTTTGGGTAGATTTTCCAGATGTAGGTAATAAATTTTCAACTTTTTGCAAACAATCTTCTAAATCAATCTCTAACGCTATTTTTATAAATGATGGATTGATATTAATACCGTTAGCATTTCCAGAAAGATTAGCATTATTCTGAGAAAGATGATTCAGAAAATCTTCCAGTGCTGTAACTAGAGCTAAAGGTGCATCTTGGCTGACTGTAATATTTTGACTACTAGCAGCTTCAGCAATTAAATCGCTAATTTGTTCAACACCCAAATTTAATAACTCATAAGCCAAATCTAAATCTGCTACGCGCCCTTCTAGCAAGGCTTGTAACAAATCTTCTAACTTATGAGCAAGCTGACTAAGAGTGTCTAATTCAGATAAACCTGCGCCACCTTTAATCGTGTGTGCTGCAAGCATTAAATTTTTATATTCAGCTTGCAAATTAATTGCAGCATCGCCAGATTTTAATCGCTCAATTCCCTGTTCTAGTATAGCTAGATAATCAGGGGCATCTTCGTATAAAAAGCAAGCGCGGGCTTCTTGTAAAATAGCTTCTAAATTAGCCTGAGTTAACGCCATTTTTATACCTGGAAGCGAGAAACAGAATTTTGAAGTTCTTTAGCAACTTCAACTAATTTTTGTAAATCAGTCGATACCACCTTTGATTCTGAAGAAGTCGTTTTTGCGATCGCAGCTACATCATACATAGTTTTACTCACCATTTGTGCTGCTTGCGCTTGTGAAACCGTACTCCCAGAAATTGACTGCAACAAGCTGTCAATTTCTTTACTAATTCCAGCTAATTGTTGCAAAGTTTGTTTAGTATCTGCAACCAACTTTGTCCCCGTGACTACATGAGTAGTACTAGCTTCCATCGTTTGCATTACTTCAACAGTTTCTTGCTGAATTGTATTAATAAATTGCTCAATTTCCTTAGCCGAATCTGTCACCCTTTCAGCCAAACGTCGTACTTCATCAGCAACAACTCTAAATCCTTGCCCATTTTCTCCCGCCCTAGAAGCTTCAATTGAAGCATTAAACGCTAGTAAATTAGTTTTTTCAGAAATTCCTGAAATCAGATGCACAATTTTCGAGATTTCTTGGGAAGACTCTGCTAACCGTTTCATCTTTTTAGAAGTTTCCGCAACACTAGCGCGAATATTCCCTATACTACTAACAGTTTGATCCATAGTGCGATCGCCATCTTGAGCAGCTACCAACGCCTGACGAGCAATTACCGCCGCCTCCTGAGCAGAATTAGCTACAGATTGAATGGATAGCCCTACCTCTTCTACAGAATTCAAAGTTTCAGTAATTACTTCAGCTTGGGTTGTCGCTTCCTCAGTCAACTTTTCAACCGATGATTCACTACTAAACGCCGAGTCATGCACCTGATTAGCAACAGTTTTTACCTGTACAACAATTTTCCGCAAACTACCAATAGTAGTATTAAAAGCATCTGCTACTGAACCCATTTCGCCTTCATCAAGTTTAGCAGTAACAGTTAAATCGCCTTTTTGCGCTCCCTCAATATCCAGTAACAAATTAATCACCGCTTGCTGCAAGCGTTCTTTCTCTTTTCTTTGAAAATCCGCTTCTGCTTGCCGTTGTTTCGCTTGTGCTTCCAATGCTTGAGAGGAAGCATTAATACTGTCAGCCATTTGATTAAAAGTAACAGCCAGCTTTCCTACTTCATCGGTCGCAAAAACTGTAGCACGAGCATCAATATTACCTTGATAAAATTCTTCTGTGGTTCGCTGCAACTGTTGAATTGGTTTAACAATTGAGCGTCTCAAAATTAATGTTAAAATGAGAATAACTATCAACGCTAATAAAAATACCAATAACTCTTGGATTAAACTTTGGGCAAGTAATTCATTTAACGCTGTTTCGGGAGTTCCTCGCACCAAAATTGCTACAGGTTCGCCACTAGCAATCGGAACTGAACCGTTACCCGTTTCTTTAGCAACATTTGGTAAAGCTTTAGCAGCTAAAGTATAAGTTTGCGTCCCAAAATCTATCCGTTTAGTTACTGCTTTTCCTGGCTCTGTAGCTGCTGCCTCTAAAAGCGATGTATCAGGTAAAGCTACATTGGGTTTTGCTTGGGTTAAAAGTTGGGCATTTCCTTGATCGAATCCTGTTGCTAATCTAAATTCGCCGTTGGGTTTGCGAAAATAAACAGAACTGTAGCCACCGCCAAAAGCTTTTAAAGTTTCTAAAACTATTGGTTGCTTACCATTAACTATATCTCCTGAAACTAAAGCACCAATTACTGTCTTATTAATTGAATCAAATACAGGTGTCACTGTGTAGCGAATTAAAGCATCCTGCGCTGTAAAACCAGGCGGAAAAGGTGGTGATTCTCTGGCAAGTTCGTTTCCATTCACAACTGCACTAGCTTTAATTTGCCTGGGGTCATTAAATACTTCTTTAACTAAATTGTTAGGATTAAAAACCTCTCCAGCACGGTTATTATTAGCATTAACAATAATCCGTAAATCTTTGCCAACTAAAGTAGCGTACTCAATTTTTCTAGCTTTAATTTCATTTTGCAGAATTTTGCCAACCTGATTTTTTAAATTTTGGTTTAATTCTTCACCTTGAGCATGAATTTGAGCAGCTTCAATAATCGCAATATTGTCTGACTGTCCACGGAAGCCAAACCCCATTTGATTAACTTTGATATTATAATTAGTTTCTGTAACAGCTACCTCAGATTTAGCTTGGTTGAGCAACTGGCTACGTAACCCTGATGTAGTAATCCATCTCACGCCTAAAGCAATTAATACTAAAGAAAAAGTTTCAGTAGCTAATAAAGCAATAATTTGTTTACGGCTAATCGGTAAGTTATAAAACCACTGTAATAAGTTTTTTTTAGTCTTAGGTAAAACCTGTTGTGACTTCCGAACTTCTTTCACCGTAGTTTCATCAACATCACTTGGTTGATGAGACTTTTGGGTTAATTCTTCATCCCCAGAGACAAGATTTTCTAAAGCTTTACGGGCGCTTGCTCCTAAATTACCAGATGGATCTGCTGCTACAATTTCTTGATATAGTGTCTTTGCTTGCTCTATTTTACCTGTAAATTCTAAACCACTAGCTTTAGTAAGCTTACCTAGCAAATCTGGAGATTCACCTTCAACGTCAGGGAGAAGCGTATCCATATCTTTAAACTGATGATTATTGCTATGACCGTTGTTGGTGACTGTCATTGATGTGTTAAGGAATTATCAAAAATGCTAGATTGAAGTTCTGCAAAAATCGCCTTGGGATTTAGGATAGCAACAGATGCTTGCTCAATTTCTGTAATCCCAGATACAAAAAATTTAAATTTAGAGTTTGTTGGTACAAGTTGAAACTTATCTGGATTGAGAGAAACTATTCCTTGGAGTGCTGATACTACGCAAGCTAGTTGGGGTTGAGATTTTTCCAGGGTGGAATTATCGTCTTGTGTCATTAATAATAAAGTTAAACGATCTTGAGGGCGCGATCGCCTCACAGGTGGTGCTAGTTGTAATAAATCACTCAACTCTAAAACCCATAACAATCTCCCTCGTTGATTAACTACCCCCAATAAGCTAGAAGCTACCCCAGGAATCGGACAAATTTCTCGCCTGCTGAGTGAAATTACTTCTGCTGTCTGCTCTAGAGGTAGCCCTACTTTTAGTGATTCTCGTAACTGCACACAAAAATATTCTTTAATCATAATCTGAGCAATTTCTAGGAATTTTCTACGATTTCTCGTTCCTTCCCTCTGGCTAGGAATGGCATTTCGGAGGCTAGGCTTCTAGCATTTTTATGTGTAACCTGAGAACGATCAATTTACCTGGAAAATGCTTAGTTAAATTTCAGATAATTAACCACAGATTCAACACAGATAAACACAGATGGAATAACTGATTGAAAGCAAGAAGTCTATTAATTAAGATGCTTAGATAGCGTTGCTACTAAATCATTCGGAGCAAACGGTTTAGTTATATAAGCGTTTCCACCTTGGCGTAACGCCCAAAACCGATCAAAATCTTGATCTTTAGAAGAGCAAAAAACAACAGGTATTTTTTCTAAATCTGGATTAGATCTAATTTGTCTACATAAATCCAATCCACTTAAACCAGGCATGATAATATCTAAAACTATTAAGTCGGGTCGGCGATTAGTTTCTAACCAGTTTAAAGCCGATTCCCCTGAATCAGCTATAGCTACTTTTACTCCTAAGTGTTGCAGCAAAGCTTCAATTAAACGTTGCTCGGTTTTAGAATCATCCACTACTAAAACAGTTTTCATCTTAGTTTAATTCCATGCTAGAACTTGCTAGTTTATTAACTACATTAAATAATTGCTGAGGAGTAAAGGGTTTAGTAATGTAATCATTTGCTCCTACCATTCTGGCGCGTAACCTATCAATTAAACCTTCACGACCTGTTAACATCACAATAGGAATTTCCCGTAATAAAGTTGATTGCCGTAATAACTGGCACAATTCATAACCATCAATTTCTGGCATAGATATATCCATTAATATCAACGCAGGTTTGTAACGTGCCAAAGCAGTTAATGCTCGCGTAGGTTCAGTTAACCCTAATACCCGATAACCACTAGCTTCTAAAGTTAGTTTGACATTTCTCTGTACTGTCTTACTATCATCAATGCAAGCAATTATAGGACGCTCATCCTCAGCAGACAGGCGATAATTATTAATTCCTACAGCGCCTGCTGCTACTAATGGTTGCAAGGTTTTAGCTAATTCCAACACATCCATGTTTAAAGCATAGGCGACTTCATAAAGACAACGATTGCCGTTAATAGTATCGCTAAGTAATTGAATCCATTGAGGATTTTCAGCCTTTTGCCACAGCAATTGAGAAAAATGCTCTAAATTTTTTACAAAAGGTCGCTGCAAAGGAGAAGCAATATTAGAGCGCAGTTGTCCCCATTGGCTGATTAGCCTTCGCACTGGTAGGATGGTTTCTTTAAAAGGAACAGCTAAAAGTAAATGATCTAGTCCTAAAGTTTTTTCAAACTGAATAGAAGCTTGCGGTAAAGCAAGAATTTGTACTAAAGCTTCTTGCGTTAGAGAAAATATTAGTTTCCGAACTTGTTGCAAAGAAAGCTTCCCCGATTGCCAATAACGGCAAAAAAAGTCGTACTCAGATTCGTCTTTTAGTTGTAAATGTTCTAAATCAGGGTAGTAGCGTCGCAATAGATAGGAAAGTCTTTCTTTTTGACCGGCTACGCTAGTAGCAAAATGTACCTGTCCATTACCTACATAAACTCGCCAAAAAATTGAATTATCCAGAGGATCACCAATCGTGATTCTACCTGAAAGTTGTCTTTTAACAATTTCTTGTACTGCTTTAGCCGCAGAGGTCGTAACTTTTACTACTGGATTTAAAGGTGTTTCTTTTGGCTTTTGGTAGGCGGTTTCTGGAATTTGTACAGGCATATATTTCGTATATTCCATTGACTAGCGAGCAGATTGTTAAGCAAGAATAAAGAGTGCAATTATAATTTATTAAATTGTGTTTAATTATAAGAAATAATTTAGCAGCACTATTAATTACTACCGATCGCAACTATATCTCGGTAAATCAGTTGATTCGGTGTCCTTGGTTACAAATAGCCAAGCAATATGTGATTTCTAGATTGTTTTAATGCTTTTCTTGCATAAAATTAGCCCGAAATATACTTGACTAATTTCAAAAAATATGGTCTTTATTGGCGATTTTGACGATGTAGGGTTTAAATCTAGCGATGACAACGTTGTAGTTACTTTTTTCAAGATAGTGATCGCACATTTATCTGATTTGAGTAATAGGGTAAGGATTTAAAAGACAAAATTCCGGACTCAGAATTGGCTTCTTTCCAAGTTGCGGCTGTTAGAGATTACCTTTGGGGAATGCTTTATAAGCGAAACGCGCCGTTTCAGAGGGGACGGGGAGAATTTATTTGACCTGTAAGCTACAAACTTGTAAGTAGCCCCACATTAAAAAAGATAAAACAAATATTTCCTCCTCTCCGAAATTCGGGGAGGGGGCTGGGGGCGGAGTTTTACGTTTAATTAAGTTTATCTACTTATTAAGTTATTTTTTATTTTGATAATTCTAGAAAAATAAAAAGTTATACACTTACGTATACATGAACTTATACATCGCTATATTACAATATTTATTTTTTTCACCTGTCAGCAAATCCATTTATAAATTTTTATCTGACAATAGTTATTTCTCTAAAAAGTCAGTAGATTCACTTATGTTTCTTATACAAAAATAGTTACTTACCTAAAAAAGCAAGTAGATTCACTTATGTTTTTATAAAACATTGGATTGATTTACTTAGCAATAAATTCAAAAATAAATACTTGACATTAAAGTAATGCCATTTTAAAATTTTGTTGTCCGCCAAATAATAACTATTTTTTCGGTCAAACAAGCCAAGATATGCGCTTTAAGTTGGTGAATATACTTGCGATTTAATTGGATTTTATAAAAGGCTATAAAAATTCTGATTTATACAATACAGAATGCAGTAAAGGCAAACGTTGCCATTTTTTTGTAGTGATGTGTTTTGTCGTCTATCTCAAAAGCTAAATAACCCTTGTAAAAGTAGATAAATTTTATGTCAACTAATTCGGATAATTCTTCATTAAATATTAATGAAATTATTTTTATTGATCCGACTGTTGCAGACTATGAAAGTCTGTTAGCTGGAGTTGGATCAGGGGTAGAAACATTTATTCTCGATCCGAATACAGATGGAATTTCCCAAATTAGCAATATTTTAGGGAGATATACAGGGATTTCTAGCGTTCATATTGTCTCCCATGGTAGTGCTGGCAGTTTGCAGCTAGGGAATACACAACTTAACTCCAATACACTAAATAATTATGCAACTTTCTTACAGAGTTGGGGGAATGCTTTAACAACAGATGCAGATATTCTCCTGTATGGTTGTGATGTAGCAGCAGGAAATATAGGCACATCATTTATCGGGCAGTTGAGTCAGCTTACAGGTGCAGATGTTGCAGCTTCTAATGATTTGACAGGTAGTGCTGCACTTGGAGGAGATTGGGAGTTAGAGGTAGAAACGGGAACTATTGAGTCAGCTTTAGCTTTTGATGTTGCAACAACTAATAGTTATGCCTCTGTTTTGGCAGCCAACGATAACTTTAGCAACCGAACTATTCTGACTGGTACTACCGTTAGTACTAGCGGCTCTAATACTACTGCAACTGGAGAAACGGGTGAGCCAAATCATGCCGCAGTATCAGGAACTCTTAACTCTGTTTGGTACAGTTGGACTGCTCCTACTTCTGGCACTACTACCATCAATACAATTGGCAGTGGCACTAACTTTGATACTACTTTATCCGTCTACACTGGTACTACCGTTAGCAGCTTAACTCCTATTGGTAGTAACGATGATTATTCAAACGTCCAAAGCCAAGTCAGTTTTAACGCTGTAGCTGGAACTACCTACCACATAGCCGTTGATGGCTATCAATCTGCAACAGGTTCATTTGTCCTCAACATTGCGGGTGCAGGTTCCATACCTACTCTCTCTATTAACGATGTCAGCATTGCTGAGGGAGATACTGGGACGACAAATGCGACGTTCACCGTCTCCCTCTCTGCGCCTAGTAGTCAAACTGTAACTGTCAACTATGGCACTAGCGCCAATTCAGCTACCAGTGGTAGCGACTACACAGCAGTTAGTAGTACTCTCACCTTCAATCCAGGGGTCACAAGTCAAACCATCACTGTGCCGATTGTTGGTGATACATTTGCTGAAGGAAATGAAACTTTCTTTGTTAATCTTAGCGGTGCAACTAATGCCACGATCGCAGATAGTCAAGGTATTGGCACTATCATTAATAATGATAGTTTCACTCCCGCTATTTCGATTAACGATGTCACTATTACTGAGGGAGATTCTGGGACAAGCAATGCTACTTTCACCGTTTCCCTCTCTGTGGCTAGCAGTGTAACTACTACAGTTAATTACGCGACGGCTAACAATACAGCTACGGCTGGCAGTGACTACACAGCACTTAGCGGTACTCTCACCTTCAATCCAGGGGTAACAAATCAAACCATTACTGTGCCGATTGTTGGTGATACCGTTTATGAGAACAATGAAACTTTCTTTGTTAATCTTAGCGGTGCTAATGTCACGATCGCAGATAGTCAAGGTATTGGTACTATCAATAATAATGATAGTGCTACTCCCGCTATTTCGATTAACGATGTCACTATTACTGAGGGAGATTCTGGGACAAGCAATGCTACTTTCACCGTTTCCCTCTCTGCGGCTAGCGGTGTAACTACTACAGTTAATTACGCCACTGCTAACAATACAGCTACGGCTGGCAGTGACTACACAGCACTTAGCGGTACTCTCACCTTCAATCCAGGGCTAACAAGTCAAACCATTACTGTGCCGATTGTTGGTGATACCGTTTATGAGAACAATGAAACTTTCTTTGTTAATCTTAGCGGTGCTAACGTCACGATCGCAGATAGTCAAGGTATTGGCACTATCAATAATAATGATCTCCCTCCCTTTTCTGGAATTGAACGAGTTAATGTAGAATCGGGAAGTACAACCCAAGCTAATGGTAATACTTGGTCGTGGAATGACGTTAGCGATAACGGTCGTTATATTGCTTTTGTTTCTGATGCGAATAATTTAGTAACTGGAGATACAAACGCCTTTGGTGATGTTTTTGTGCGCGATCGCTCCACCGGACGAACTATTCGCGCTAGTGTTGATATTGCTGGCTCACAAGCCAATAGTAGCAGCTATTATCCTCCCTCTATCAGCAGTACAGGTCAATATGTTGCTTTCTTTTCTCACGCATCTAACTTAGTCGCTAACGATACCAACGGACAAGGCGACATTTTTGTTCGAGATATTATCTACAATACCACCACACGAGTTAGTGTTGCTGCAGATGGTGTACAAGCCAATGCCAGTAGTTCCAATGTTTCCATTAGTGCTGATAGTCGCTACGTCGTCTTTAAGTCTGCTGCAACTAACTTAGTGGCGAATGACACCAATGCAGCAGAAGATATTTTTGTCCACGATCGCAACACCGGACAAACCCGCTTAGTTAGCGTAGGTTTAGGAGGCGTTGCAGCTAATAGCTCTTCCAACATTTCTAATAGTGCCATCAGTGACGATGGTCGATACATTACCTTTGCTTCTTCAGCCTCTAACTTAGTTAGCAACGATACTAATAATAGCCCTGATGTTTTTGTTTTCGACCAAACAACTGGACAAATTTCGCGGGTAAATATAGGACAGGGAGGAGTTCAAAGTAATAGTTCTGGTGGGACGATGAGTCCATCTATTAGTGGGAATGGTCAGTATATCGCCTTTCAATCCTCCGCCAGCAATCTTGTCGCTAACGATACCAATAATTCCGAAGATATTTTCGTTCACGATCGCACAACTGCACAAACTTCTCGTGTCAGCGTTACATCTACTGGACAGGAAGTATATAGTGGTGGCTCAACCACAGTTAGTCCCAAGCTTAGTAATGATGGACGTTATGTTGCTTTTAATTCCGCTTCTTCTAGCTTAGTTGCTGGGGATACGAACAACACTTGGGATATTTTCGTTAGCGATCGCACCACAGGTTCTATAACTCGTGTTAATAACAATTCTACGGGCAACCAAGCCAATGGCGAAAGTTCTGACCTTTCGATCGCAGGGGATGGCAGTTATGTAGTCTTTGGGTCAAGTGCAACCAATTTAGTTACTGGTGATACCAACGCTCAAGGAGATATCTTTTTTACTAACGTGGCTGCGCCACCACCTAATACTAATAGCGCACCGAACGGCTTAGGTTTGAGTCCTAGCAACATTCGTGAAAATGTCCCAAGTAATAGTATTGTTGGCAACCTCAGCACATATGACCCCGATACAGGCAACACCTTCACATACTCGCTAGTTTCTGGCACAGGTAGCACAGATAACCCTAGCTTCAGCATTGTCAACGGCAACCAGTTACGCATCAATAGTTCGCCGAACTTTGAGAGCAAGTCTAGCTATAACATTCGCGTGCGGACAACTGATCAAGGTGGCTTAAGCTACGAAGGAGCCTTGCCAGTTACTATCATTAATGTTAATGAAGCGCCTATTATTACTGGTGGAAGTGATTTTAAAATCACCGGATTGTCTGCCAATAATGCCTATGCGATCGAACATAATACAGTCACAGGGGATGACCGAGGTGGAATAGCAGTTTCGGCTTCAAAAGTCTTCTACACTGGCGACTCTTCTACAGGTGGGTTCGCACTCAACAATTTATCAGGAGGTACCAGCGTTGGACAACAATATGATGCACTGTTCAGTAACCTAGCTACAGGTGACGTATTCACATTTGCCAGTAATAACACCACCCCATTAACGTTTACAGGCGGTACGATCACACACCTGTTGAGCATTGATGGAACAACTGGGCAGCTATCAACAAG
>DATNQB010000071.1 GCA_036702875.1 Oculatellaceae cyanobacterium
TGCTATGCCTCCATGTTTTGAAAAATGGTGTCATCGGTTCGATGATGTTTTCAACCATCAAGCCCAAAAGAAAGGGTTTAGACACTATTTGGGAGGATTATTAGGTGAAAGTGAACGAAAAAACCTCACACAGATGTCAAACAATGCAGTAGGAGTGGTTTACCACCAATTGCATCATTTTTTAACGGAAGCGACTTGGGACAGGCAGAAAGTCAACGAGCGCAGACTGCAAGTGATGCAGCAATGTAGTCAAACAAAAGTCAGGAGAGGATTTACTCTCATAATAGATGATTCAGGGCATAGAAAAAGCGGCAAGAAAACTGCTGGAATTGGGAGGCAATATATAGGCGAAATTGGCAAAACAGATAATGGCGTAGTGTTAGTAACAACTCATTTATATGATGGAGTAAAAAGTCTACCGTTAGACGTGGAATTATATCAACACGCTAGTTCGTTACCCGAAGGGAAGCAAGACCCAGAATTTATCAAAAAACCAGATATAGCCTTAAGGTTAGTTGATAAATGTCTCAGTAGAGGCGAAAAACCTGGAGTAGTATTGGTAGATGCTGGGTATGGAAATAATACGAATTTCTTGAAGCAATTAGAGCTAAAAAAGTTAAAATACATAGCAGGATTAGCAAAAAATAGAAAAGTCATTTGTCAACTGCAACCGGAAAAAGAAAAGGTAAGTCTAAGATTAGATGATTTAGCTAAAAGCTTACAACCAGAAGCATTTGCCGAAATCCAATTAGAACTAGAACTCCCCAGAACCGTATGGGTGGCAACAGTTGAAGTAGAAATCTCAACCTTATCAGAAACTAGAACAATAGCTATCGTTATGAATGCTGCTAGTTTTTATGAAGCTACAGATGTGAGTTATTTGATTACTAATGTTGCCCATGAGAAAGCAACTTGTGAATGGATAGTTAAAACTTACTCCCATAGAAATTGGGTGGAAGTATTTTATCGCGAAGCTAAAGGTTGGTTAGGTTTAAGGGAGTATCAGGCAAGAAGTATCAAAAGCCTTGAGCGACATCTGATCTTAGTTTTTTGTGCTTACAGTTTTATTGTCTGGCAACAATTAACTGGAGGTTTAAGACGGCGTTGGGCTAACAAACCGTTAAATACATTTACTGAAGCTTTATCTGCCTTTAGAACAGCTATATCTTATCGTTTTGTTGGTTGGCTACAGGAGAACACAGATTTTTTACTTTATAGTTGCAGATAATTCTGGCTTAAACAGATGATTGCAGGTTGAGTTGCATTTAATCCTGGCTGGAAACAAGGATGATCGCAGGTTGGGCTAAATCTAGGTATTGAGCCGAGATTCTTAATGCTCCTCAAACGCTGTCACCTTTGGTAACTGGATAATAAAGCTTGTCCCCTTGCCCTCTGCACTTTCAACCCCAAGTGTCCCTTGATGCGCTTCAGTAATGCTCTTTGCCAAAAATAATCCTAATCCCCAGCCAGTTTGCTCTTCAGCACAGACGGTTCGACGAAATTGTTGAAATAAAATTGATTGAGCGTCTAGAGCAATCGGATTGCCTTCATTATGGATAATAAGGGTGATTTGCGTTTCAGTTTGCTGGAGCGTAAGTGTAATCGGCGTATTAGGAGCGCCATATTTCACAGCATTAATTGCTAAATTTTCAATCACTCTTTGTATTTCTTTACGACTATGCTTACCTCTTTTGAGCATTTTTACTTAGCAATTACTAGCACTTATAAATATTCAACCAAATAGAGATACAAAGTTTTTTTTACTCCCGTCAGCGACGCTACGAAATCAAGTTAAGACCAATCACATAAATAGGTATAAAAGCTTTAAAGCCGAAATACGTCAGATAATAAGTTTGTGATAATAGACATTTTATTTCCATGTTTTGAAGTGAGCGCAGTTACTTAATAGGTTGGCAGTTCCAGGGTATTGTAACTGTAAAAGTAGTGCCTATGCCAACTTTACTAAAACAGTTAATGCTACCTTGATGTAAATCAACCATTTTCTTAGCGATAAATAAGCCTACTCCAGCCCCTGAAATATTATTAACATTATAAGCTCTGTGAAATGCTTCAAAAAGTTGGGGGAAAAATTGACTAGGAATGCCAATTCCATAATCTTTAATTTTGAAGGTTGCCTGTTGATTTTGACAACTAAGCTCAAATTCAATATCCTTGCTATCAGGAGAATATTTTAGGGCGTTACTTAACAAGTTGGTGAGAAGATGACGCAGCACTTTTTCATCCATTACTGCATCAAAACATTCTCCTGTATGAGTAAACAGTATTTGATGTTTGTTGCCATCAGTTAATTGCATTTCCGCGATTAACTCCTGGCAAAAGTTTTCTAAGTTGATAGGAGCAGGGTTAAGCTCTAAATTTTCAGCTTCAGCTTTATTAATGACCAGTACATCGTCTAAAAGTTGTGTTAGGCGTTTGATAGCCGCATCAATTTGCTGGAATGATTTTTGTTTCCTAGAGTCCGATAGTTTATGTGAATAATGCTGCAATAGCTGAGTGGAAGATAAAATTACTGTCAAGGGAGTTCGGAACTCATGAGATATCAGTGTAATAAAATGCGATTTAAGTTCATTGAGTTCTGTTGCTTTTTGTAAGGAATTAAGAATTTCTTTTTCGGCTTGCTTACGCTCGGTGATGTCTTGAATATTAATAATAATATATGAAATTTCTTCCGGTTGATCTCTAACATTATTAATTTCTACAAAAACCGGAAAAATCGTCCCATCTTTGCGAATGTGTTCAGTTTCAAAAGAATAGTAGTTTTGCTCAAGTGATTGATGGATGTGTTCTAAAACGTCTGGCAGACATTTTGGTGCTATTAGGCAAGTAAAAGAACGACCTATAAGTTCTTCGACTGTATATCCGTGCATAAGAGCAAAAGCAGGATTAATCAATTCCAAAGGTTCATTGTCTGGGGTAGTAATTACTAATCCTTGGGAAGTGTGTTGAAAGATATCCGCCCACTGCTGTAACTTGCGTTCGTCCTTTTTACGTTGAGTAATGTCCAGTATAAAGCTGACACCACTATCGCTAAAACCTTCTAATATACTTCCACCAATTAGAATAGGAACTCGACTACCATCAGCACGAATAAATTCTTTTTCATAGGGACTGTTAATTCCGGTTGCTGCTCTTTCATCAAGTGCTTGTTGATCTACTGATGAATACTCTGGTGGCGTTAATTCTACCCAAGATACGTTTTTACTAAAAAACTCATCTCTTGAATAGCCTATTATGTTAAGAAAAGCATCATTTACTTCTTCTACTTCTCCATCAATATTCCAAAAGCATATACCAATCATATTAGAATCAAAGATGCGGCGGAAGCGAGCAGAACTTGATCGCAAGGATGCTTCTACTTGTTGGCGACGAGTAATTTCTTGTTCTAGTTTAGCAACTGTATCTAATAGTTCTGCCTGCTTGGACTCTAATGCGATCTGAGCTTGCTGCAGAGCGGCATTAGCTTGATTCTGGGCATGAATGGCGGCTTCGGCATTTTTCTTGGCAACAATAAGCTCATCTTCATACTGAATCCGCTGATGCAGGAGAACAAAAATACAGTCATTAATTAAAACGCCCGAACGTTCCTGGGACACGGCATTCAGCAGTACGGGTAGAGTCTTCCCCTGTTTAGATCTCAGCGAAATGTAAATTTCTTCTACCTTGCCATGTAGCTTGAGTGAAGGAAAGAAATGGCTTTGATAGAAGATGCGACTGGACAATGGCAAAATCAGGTTAATGTGCTGCCCTCGCAGCTCGTCGAGTTCATATCCTAGTAATTGCAGCAGCGTAGCATTGACTGCCAAAATCTGACCATTGTCTGTAAATGTGAGAAAGCCACAGGGCGCAGTGTTTAGTGCCTCATCCAAGTGAGCAACATCCTCTAATTTAGAATACGCAGGTTGCATAGACAGTTTCTAAATATTGTTTAATTAAATGGAGGGTTTCTTGGGGATGGCTCATGTGCGGGCAATGCCCGGTCGCTTTCATGACTTGTAGCGTGCTCCCAAGCAAATGGCGGTGCAGGTAATGCCCTACCTCAATAGGAGCGAGCGCATCATCTGAGCATTGCAATATGAGGGATGGAACAGTCACTTTCGGCAAGTCGTGGCGGTTATCAGAGAGGAAAGTCACTTCAGCAAAGCGACGCGCGATAACTGGATCGGTTGAGCAAAAGCTAGTTTCAAGCTCATTTGTAAGTTCAGGATGCTCCTCATTTTTCATGACGATTGGGGCTAGTAAGCTTGCCCAACCCATGTAATTTCTCTCCATGATATCTAGCAGCCCTTCAATATCTGTGCGCTCAAATCCTCCCAGATAATCAGGTAAGTCATTGATGTAGCAGGGAGAGGGAGCGATAAGAATCAAGTGAGCGAAGCGATGGGGGACTTGAAGGGATGCCAAAATGCCAATTATGCTACTAACCGAATGCCCAACGAAAATGACATCGGTCAAATCCAACGCTTCACAAATATCCACGACATCTTGAACATAACCGTTGAGGTTACTGTACCGCTCAGCACTGTAGGCACTTAAATCTGATTTTCCAGAGCCGACATAATCGAATAAAAAGATTTTGTAATCATTCTCAAAGTTTGGTGTTAGAAAACGCCACATATTCTGGTCACACCCAAACCCGTGAGCAAACAGCATCGGCTGCTTACCTCGTCCAAAGCAGGTGACATTATTTCGCAGAATAATATTTGAAACCATCTTAATTTCTCAAAGAATTCCAGTAGCTCACTTTCAACAACTGGGGTTTTTATTAAAATGCCCATTTCGATCTTAATACTTAACTTTCTGCTAGATCACGGTTATCATCCTGAACATTCTAAGAACCCTGAAAAACAGCGAAATTGCCCAGTTTGATCTAGGTAGATTTGGGTTGGAAAGTAATCCGACGGCGATCTATCTAAGTCGTCTAGCACCTGGATCTAGGCCCACAATGTTGCAGGCTCTTAATGCGATCGCGGCTCTGTTAACTTCGGGCCGTGAGGATGCTTTAAGTTTGCAGTGGTGGCAGTTACGTTACCAACATACGGCGGCGGTCAGAAGTGTGTTGGCTGATAAATATGCACCAGCTACTGCTAATAAGATGTTAGCAGCACTCAAAGGATGTCTCAAAGAGTGCATGAGACTGGGTTTTCACTCAATTCCAAATTAGTTAATTTAGTCAAACCGAAGAGTGGTTTCGCCTCACTCATTTTGTTGTTATCCAAGAGATGCAAAGTGTTGTAGTTTTAGTAGCATTCAGTTAATTTACGTATAACTTAGCAATAAAGCACAAAAAATCCGTAAATCCTCAGAAGACAGTTGATCAGCAATATTTGTAGAATTAAATGTGGAATGGGTGCATCAACTTAACAAATTCTGCGTTTAATCGAGCAAACAACTCAAAAGTGATAGCATTACTAACTTAGTAACAGATGTTGCTAATCGAACAAATAAAATATGCTAAAACTTTATTTATTTTATAGGAATTATATTTAAATGTTTCAGAAAATGGGTCTACAAACAAGATTACTTGGCTCATTCCTGCTCATGGGTGGAATTGTATTAGCTGTTGGTTTTGTTGGCGCTAATGGGACTTCACGCTTAAGTAAACATATCGACACCCTTGGTAATGTTACAATTCCTAGCGTGACCGGATTATGGAAAGTTAATGAAGGACAAACTCAAATACAGTCATCAGAAAGAGCCTTACTCAATACACACCTTACCTCAGAAAAAAGACAAGTAGAATTAACTCGGATTAAAGATGCTTGGAAGCAAATCGACGTAGGATTTAAACAATATGAATCTACTTTTCAAACTGAAGAAGAAAAGAAGATTTATCAACAATTTTTAGAAGATTGGGATAGGTGGAAAGTAGACCATCAAAAATTTTTACAGGAGTATCAAAAGTTTGCCAATATGGGCATTTCAGATCCTCCAAATCGCATGGCGGCATTGGTAAGCCAAGGGAAACAAAATACCCCAGAAATGCGATTAGCTAAAGCCGCAGATACCCAGCTTGACCGCATCAGTGAATTTTCGGCTAATCAAGGACTTGAGTCTTTCAATGCTGCTACTGACAGCGTTATAGCAGTTATTGACTATAATCAAGAATTGGGAACAGGGGCGAAAAAATCTGCGGAGAAAGATATTCAACAAACTAACTCCTTGATGTTACTTGGGATGATAGTTGGCCCTGGTGTTGCAATTATTTTTGGTGTATTCCTCAGTAGAACGATCGCCAAACCACTAGGAGCTAAAATTTCCCATATTGTTAATAGTATTGTCTCATCTTCTAGCGAGATTGCAGCCACAGTAGATCAACAAGAACGCACCGCATCTCAACAAGCAGCATCTGTCAGCCAAACTACCACCACAATGGATGAACTAGGTGCATCCTCCCGCATTTCTTCCGAGCAAGCTGAATCAGCCGCTAATGGTGCTAGAGAAGTATTAACTTTAGTTGATGGTAATAACCATAGCGATAATGCTTCTGTTTATAAAGGTTCTAGTTTGCGGGAAAAAGTTACACAAATTGCCGAACAAATTCTGCGCTTAAGTGAACAAACTCATCAAATTGGTTCGATTTCTACACTGGTAAGTGAATTAGCTAATCAAACTAATATGTTAGCTTTAAATGCTGCTGTAGAAGCTGTACGTGCTGGTGAGCATGGTAAAGGTTTTGCGGTTGTTGCCTCAGAAATTCGTAAACTCGCCGATCAAAGTAAAAAGTCAGCAGAGCGCATTAACGGTTTAGTAATGGACATTCAAAACGCTACTAATTCTACTGTAATGGTTGCCGATGAAGGTAGGAAAACAGTTGAAAATGTTGTTAATTCTATTAACAGTATTGCAGTAAATACACAACAAATCTCACTTAATTCTAAGCAGCAAGCTGTAGCTATTCAACAGGTAGTAGACGTTATGAATAATCTCAATCAAGGTGCTTCTCAAACTGCTAGTGGTATTAGCCAAACTAAAGTTGGTGTTCAAAGGCTCAACGATGCTGCTATGAATCTGAAAGCAGTAGTTTAGTCAGAATGGCGGAAATATAGGGGTCGTGCAAGCAAGTACAATTTAGTAATTTGTTACATTTGTCAACCCCTTTTTCGGTTTTTAGATCCCCTAACTATTTTGATGACTACTTAGAAGCAGGTTTTTCAGTTGCCATGATGTGCAAATCAATGTTTTTCAGATAACGCAGCAATTGATGGACAAAAGAACCTCGCCACAATAACTGCCACCGGGATTTCTGAGAGTGTCCGAGAACTACTTGGGTAATGCGATATTCTTGTGCTACTTCGGCGATTTTTTGAGGAACATCATGGCTGGTTGCTCGTAAGAATTCTCCGCCAAATTCCTTTGTTAGCTTCTCACAAGTCTCTATGTGTAAGCTTTCTTCTTTAGTCAGGAATTTCTCTGGATGTGCCACAAATAAAACATAAAGACGCGCTCTCATGTGATCTGCAATTCTTGCCCCTCGTCGCAACAATTGCACTGAGTTGGGATAAGTTGATGCACATACCATCACTCGCTCGTGAACACTACAATATTTAGTTTTTGGTGTTGAGTTAATCGCATCTTCTTCCAGGTTGTCGGCTATTTCCCGTAATGCTAACTCCCGCAAAGCAATTAAGTTGCGCCGTTGGAAAAAGTTATCTAAGGATTGTTGGATTTTCTCTGGGGCATAAATTTTACCTTCTCGCAGTCGTTCTTCTAGGGTTTCCGGTGTAACATCAATTACTACTACTTCATTAGCTTCATCGAGTATTCTGTCGGGGATACGTTCTCGCACTACAACGCCTGTAATTCTGGCTACTAAGTCATTAAGGCTCTCTATATGCTGAATGTTTACCGTAGAGTAAACATCAATACCAGATTCCAAAATCACTTCAACATCCTGGTAGCGCTTTTCCCGTGGAGAACCAGGGACGTTTGTATGAGCTAGTTCGTCTACTAAGATCAGTTGCGGCTGCCTCGCTAAAATAGCATCTGTATCCATTTCGGTAAGCGTTATCTCGCCGCGCCCTATTTCTTGACGTGCTACTATTTCTAGTCCTTGACTCTTTTGTGCTGTTTCTTTACGTCCATGAGTTTCTAGCAGCCCAATTACAACATCAATTCCTTCTTGTTTCAGTTGGTGGGCTTCTTCTAACATTCGGTAAGTTTTACCCACACCTGGAGCCATGCCAATAAAGATTTTATGCTTGCCACGACGCGATCGCCGTGGAGTAGAATCTAGTGATATCTCGTTGGCAATGTCTTTTTGGGTAATCATGTATTAACTTACAGACTTCAAATTATCTAGTGCTAAATTTAACTTGAGGACATTAACGCCAGGTTCGCCAAAAATTCCCAAAAATCTGCCTTCAGTGTATTTAGGAATCAATGCTTGAACCATATCTAGAGATAAAGAGCGATTCTGAGCTACTCTTTTTACTTGGGAATATGCAGCTTCGACACTAATATGAGGATCTAGACCAGAACCAGAAGTATAAACTAAATCTGCTGTTGGCTGGATATTAGCTTGTTTGAGTCGGTCTATTTCGGGTTTGATGCGGTCATCAATTAAGGCTTTTTTGTTACTCGGAGCTAGGTTACTTGCACCGGATATTCCCGTTTTTAGTATGTTGTTTTTGTCATTTTTGGGATCTGCTGTACTGTAAGCAACGGTGCTGGGACGACTCCAGAAATACTGATTTGATGTGAAAGGTTGACCGATTAAAGCAGAACCAATAACTTTGCCTTGATTTTCAATTAAACTACCATTGGCTTGATAGGGAAATGCCACTTGACCCAAAACAATAATCAATAAAGGATATATCACTGCTGTGATTACCCACAGAACTAAGGTGATCCGAATTGCTTTAATAATTTCTCGCATTTTTGTTAAAAACGTTCTGGTTGAAAAATCACAACAAATAAATAAACAGAGAGTCCTAAAGTAGTTAAACCTAATACTCCCAAAGCATAAGCTTGAAAGCGGGATACTTCTAAACTTGTTGCCGCCTGTACAGCAGGAGCAATTAATAAATTCAGGCACAGCAGGAAAAAAAGTTGTATTGGCAATGGTCGCTTACGCCATTGTATTTGTAACCAATCTACGCTAGACCTCTTACCTAAAACGATAAAATCTGCTAATTCATCTGCGTTAATCTGCGTTAATCTGCGGTTAATCTGCGTTATAAAAACTCCGTTAAACATTTTTCCCTTACCTTCTATCAAATCAAACTTATTCATATATTTCTGCTCACTTCCTAAGCTAAACCTACACCAGCAATGAAAACATCAATTAACTTAATCGCAATAAATGGTGCAATCACTCCTCCCAGTCCATAAATTAAGATGTTACGCTGCAACAGTTGATTAGCAGTTAATGGTCTGAACTCCACACCTTTTAGAGCCAAAGGTATTAATGCTGGAATAATCAAAGCATTATAAATTAGAGCAGATAAAATTGCAGATTGGGCGCTTGCTAAACCCATAATGTTCAACTTACCAATCCCCACTGAGGCAAATATGGCGGGAATAATTGCGAAATATTTTGCAATATCATTGGCTAATGAAAATGTAGTTAATGCCCCACGAGTAATTAATAGCTGTTTGCCAATTGTTACCAAGTCAATTAGTTTAGTAGGGTCTGAATCTAAATCCACCATATTTGCAGCTTCTTTTGCTGCTTGAGTGCCAGAATTCATTGCTACACCGACATTCGCTTGCGCTAATGCTGGGGCATCATTAGTACCATCACCAGTCATCGCTACAAGTTTACCTTTAGCTTGTTCTTTTTGAATAACTGCGATTTTGTCTTCTGGAGTTGCTTCAGCAATAAAGTCATCTACTCCTGCTTCAGAGGCAATCACAGAAGCGGTAATACGGTTGTCTCCTGTGAGCATAACAGTACGGACACCCATACGTCGTAGCTGATCAAAGCGTTCTTTAATACCAGGTTTGATGATGTCTTTAAGATAGATGATCCCGTAGATTTCGCTATCTTGGCAAACAGCTAGAGGAGTGCCACCCAAGAGGGAAACTCGTTCATAAGCTGCGTCTAGTTCGGGTGTTAACTGTCCATTTCTGGAACGCACAAACCCCTTAACTGCGTCTACTGCCCCTTTGCGTACCTGACTACCATCGTCTAAGTTTGTACCACTCATGCGCGTCCTCGCAGAAAACTCAATTCCTTCTGCTTGAGAACGGTCAAAATCTACTTTAGCTCCCAACTTCTCAGCTAATCTGACAATAGACTTGCCCTCTGGCGTTTCATCAAATACACTCGCTGCCAAAGCTACATTAGCTATATCTTCAATTGAGTGATTATTGACTGGGATCAATTCTTCTGCCAAACGGTTTCCCAGCGTAATTGTCCCCGTTTTGTCCAAAATTAAGGTATTCACATCACCACAAGCTTCTACTGCCCGCCCAGAGGTGGCTATGACGTTAAATTGAGCTACCCTGTCCATACCAGCAATGCCAATTGCACTTAGTAAGCCGCCAATTGTTGTAGGAATCAATGCTACTAATAAAGCAATCAATATGGCGACGCTGACTGGCGTACCCACATAATTTGCGATCGCAGGCAGTGTTGCCACTACAATTAGGAAAACTTGACTCAAAACTGCTAATAACACAGTCAGAGCTATTTCATTAGGTGTTTTACTACGTTCTGCGCCTTCTACTAAAGCAATCATTCTGTCTAAAAAGCCCTTACCTGGATCAGACGTTACCCGAATTAGCAATTCATCTGAGAGAATCCGCGTCCCCCCAGTTACAGAACTCGCCATATCCGAACCTGGTTCTTTGAGGACTGGTGCTGATTCGCCAGTAATTGCCGATTCATCTACAGATGCCGTACCGCCAATAACTTCTCCGTCAGCCGGAATAATATCTCCTGCTACAACTTTAATTTGATCGCCTTTACGTAATGAGGTAGAACTCACTTCCTCAGTTGAATTATCTGGTAAAACTTTCTTGGCAGTAGTTTCCGATTTAGTAGAACGCAGGGCATCAGCTTGTGCTTTACCTCGCCCTTCTGCTACCGCCTCGGCAAAGTTAGCAAATAAAACGGTAAAGAATAAAATTAGAGTAATCAAACCATTAAATAGTCGCTGATTTTCTCCTGGAACTGAGCCAAATAAATTGGGGTCAAATGTCAGCAGTGCGGTAATAATAGTCCCCGCCCAAACCAGAAACATAACTGGATTTTTGAGCATGATTTTGGGGTTGAGTTTGACAAAAGCATCTTTTATGGCTCTTTGATAAAGCCCTTTGGTATTCGCTTTTGGGGTATGTTTACGAGCAGCACGAGGGCCGCTAGGCTGACGAGGTTCTTGAGGTAATTCCATTGGTGATGCGTGTTAGTGATTAGTAGCAAATTCTGACGGGACAATTACTAATAACTAAAATTGAAATGCTTCTGCGATCGCTCCTAGTGCTAAAACGGGAAAGAATGTCAGCGCCCCCAAGATTAAAATTACTCCGGCTGTCACGCTTGTAAATAAGGTGGTATCGGTTCTGAGTGTGCCAGGAGTTTCTGGTACTTGTTGTTTGTTAGCCATGCTATCTGCTAACAAAAGCAGGGAAATAATTGGGATGTAACGTCCTCCTAATAAGCTGATACAAGTACTAAGGTTCCACCATAAAGCTGTGGGTGCAGGTTGGCTATCTGCTAATCCTTCAAAACCTGAGCCATTGTTGGCAGCGGCAGACGTATATTCGTAAACAACTTGCGAAATACCGTGAAAACCTGGGTTACTAATACCAGCGAGGGTATCAGGAAAAGCTAGGGCGATCGCACTGGGAATTAGTACTAAAATTGGGTGAACAAGTAGAATAACGCTTGCTAAAACAATTTCCCGCTTTTCAACTTTTCGTCCTAGAAATTCTGGTGTACGTCCTACCATCAGCCCAGTTAAAAACACTGTTAAAATTAGGTAGATGAATAAATAAGCGGTTCCTATTCCTTGACCTCCCCAAATAATTTGTAAAAACATATTAAATAAGGTAGAAAAGCCACCAGGAGGCATTAAAGAATCGTGCATTCCGTTAACAGCACCACACATAGTTGCTGTCGTAGTAACTGCCCAAAGTGCTGTTTGCGCCCAACCAAATCTAACTTCTTTACCTTCTAAATTCGGGACTTGATTAGTTCCTTGACTACCTAAAAGTGCATTAACATTTGGGTTGCCTTGGAGTTCGCCAATAGCTGTAATGCCTACTAGAACCGTAAAGATCAGAAAGACCATCCAAAAAAGTAACCATCCTTGTTTTTTGTTATTAGCTATCAACCCATAGGTATAAATTAAGCTGGCTGGAATAGCAACCATCGCCAGGGTTTCTATTAAGTTAGAAATGGAGTTAGGATTCTCAAACGGATGAGCGGAATTAATTGCAAAAAAACCACCGCCATTTTCTCCTAACTGCTTGATAATTTCAAAGTGGGCAACTGGGCCACGTGCGATCGCTTGTGTAGCCCCTTCTAAAGTGGTAGCAATTGCCGTTCCAGCTAAGGTTTCGGGAACACCTAAAATAACTAAAACTATTGCACCTACAACTGAGATGGGTAATAAAATGCGGGTGATAGATTTAGTTAAATCTACATAAAAATTCCCTAAAGGTCTGCCAGTTAAACCGCGAATAAATGCCATACCTACTGCCAAACCTGTTGCTGCTGAGGTAAACATTAAAAACCCCAGTGCTAACATTTGAGAGCCATAAGATAATGTGGTTTCGCCAGAATAATGTTGTTGATCAGTATTAGTTAAAAAAGAGACGGTTGTGTGTAGCGCTGTATCCCATGTTGGCGAACTTAACCCCGTAGGATTTAATGGGAGTATTCCCTGAAGCATCAAGATTAAATAAACAAAAATGCCCATAACCAAGTTGCTGTAAAGCACTGCACGAGCATACTGCCAACCAGTCATACTTTCTGTACGCAATCCTCCTAGTTTGTAGATGGTGCTATCTACAGGGTTCATAACTGGGTCAAGTAAGGTTTTTTCTCCCAAAAAAGCATGAGCTATGTAGCTGCCAAAAGGACGAACAATGGCAATTAATATCAGTAGTGTCAGAACAATTTGAAATAATCCTTGAAACATAATTCAGTTGATAATTTTATTAATTTCAGATTGCTGCTGACTGTAACTATAGAATTAGCAAAAAGATGTAATTTTTTAGATTTCTATACAGCTAGGTTTGCTCAAATTTCATTTACTATAAATAAAGTAGCAACAATCTAAATCTTTTAAAATATGTTTTCCAGTATATTGTTTTTGTTAAAAAGTATACATCTAGAGATATAGATTCATCTAAACGCTAAAGTTAGTTGAGGTTATAAGGAGGTAATAGTTATTAACTGTTCAAGCAGATATATCCATGAAAAATCAGATTTTAAAACCACATTGGCTGATTGCTAGTTTATTTACTGTAGTTATAGTGCTAGATTTATCTACTCCTGCGGACTATGTATTTGGCTACTGTTACACCGGAGCAATTCTCCTGGCTAACTCGCAGTTGAGCAGGTTAGCAACAATCCGAGTAACAATAATGGCATCAGTGTTAACGCTGTTAAATCTTTTTTTACCTGGAGGGGAAATTATTCACACAGCAGCGATCGCAAATCGGCTAATTGTTGTCTTCGCATTAATTGTGACTGGCTGGTTAAGTGAGCGCAACTACCGCTACCAAGAAGCGATCGCAACTCAACAGGCGCAATTGCAATCTCAACAGCAATTGGCTAGTATGCGCGAGGATTTCATCTCTACCTTGACTCACGATCTCAAAACCCCCCTAATAGGAGCAATTGAAACGCTGAAATCCTTTCAAACCGGACAATTCGGCAATGTGACATCGGCTCAACAAAAAGTTTTGCAGATGATGGAACGCTCTCACCGCACTACATTACAGTTAGTGGAAACAGTACTAGATATTTATCGCAACGATATATCGGGACTGAAACTTCAGTGCCAAGTGGTAAATTTAGCAGCGATCGCCTTTGAAGTTATTGCGACATTAAGAGATTTAGCAGCGACCCGACGGGTGTATATTGATTTGAGTTATGGAGAATCTGACTTTCGCCGTTCCTTGTGGGTGAATGGAGATGAACTGCAACTGCAACGAGTATTTACCAATTTACTCACAAATGCTGTTAATCATTCCCCACGTGGCGGTCGAGTGGAAGTATTACTAGAATCTTATTCGGTATATCATATCGTCAAGTTTCTAGATACTGGGCAAGGAATTACTGAGGAGGAACTTCCCCACTTGTTTGAGCGGTTTTATCAGGGAAATAGCGATCGCCAAGCAAAAGGTTCTGGACTGGGATTATATTTAAGCCGCCAGATTATTACAGCCCACGGTGGCACAATTTGGGCAGAAAATAGATCGCCCAAGGGTGCATTATTTGCCTTTCGACTGCTAGCTTCCCCACCTCCATTACTTGAAAATAATTAAAATGAATGCTAGTTCACTGCGGATCTTACTGGTTGAAGATGATGAACTGTTTCGCTTGGGTTTGTCGATCAAGTTACAACAACAGCCAGATTTGCAAGTAGTAGCAGAGGCGGAAGATGGCGAAACAGCAATAGAATTAGCGAAACGCTATGTACTAGATATTATTTTGCTGGATGTGGGACTCCCTGGAGTTGGTGGTGTCGAAACTTGTCGTTTACTGAAGCAGCAGCATCCAGATTTACCAATTTTGGTGCTGACTTCTCGTTCTGAAAAACCTTTAATTGGGCGAATGATTGAAGCTAATGCCCAAGGTTACTGTTTAAAAGGAATTGATGCAGAGGCTTTAATTTTAGCCATTCGTTCCGTCGCTGCGGGCGCATCATGGTGGGATAAAGCTGCAACTGCGGAAATACGAGCGGCTTTTATTGATACTCCACCGACAGATACTAAAGCAGCATTAGAAAATCCACTGACGAAGCGAGAACAGGAAATTTTAGCTAAGGTTGCAGAAGGTAGGAGTAATCAAGAGATTGCAGAACTGCTATATATTACTCCTGGGACAGTCAGAGTTCACGTCCATGCGATTTTGCAAAAATTAGAAGTGCGCGATCGTACTCAAGCTGCTGTTAAAGCAATTCAAATGGGATTGGTTGCTAAAGAGCTATTGAAACAGTGAAGATGTAAGTCTGTACTTTTTGCAATACCTCAATCTCGAAATTAGTGACTTTTCTCTCATTACTTTAAGTTATTTTAACGTTAATTTATATGACAAAAACACGCGTACAGCTTATGCAATTGGTTAATCAGTCCATTGAAAAATCAGATTTATTTAAATACTTCTACGACCAACCAGGGAGTATGCCAGGGACTCTCAGAGTTAAGACATATGCAAAGCCGCCGGAAATTGTCTTAATTGATTACAACGAAGAAAAAGCCACTCGTTTAATACTAGAAACACCCGAAAAATGCGCTTTATACTTAGATACAGAATCAGTGTCTTGGATAGATGTATTAGGCTTAGGCAGTGAGGAAATCTTGCACCGCTTGGGGCAAGTGTTTAATTTACATCTCTTGGTGCTTGAAGATGTAGTTAACGTGCCTCAGCGCCCGAAAGTAGAGGACTATGATGACCATTTGGTAATTATTACTCAAATGGTAATGCCAAAGGAAAAAGCCACTGGCTTTTATAGTGAACAAGTTAGTTTCATTCTAGGGAAACATTTTTTGCTGACAGTTCAAGAAGAACCAGAGCATGATTGTTTTAAACCTGTACGCGATCGCATTCGTACTGCTAAAGGTATGATTCGCCAAAATAAAGCTGATTATTTAGCTTATGCCCTTTTAGATGCCATTATTGATGGTTTCTTTCCTGTATTAGAAAACTATGGTGAGCGCATTGAAGACTTAGAACTAGAAGTTGTAGATAATCCCACACATCAGACTTTAAATAAAATTTATCAAATTCAGCGAGAACTACTAGCACTGCGTCGTGCTATCTGGCCTCAGAGAGATGCTATTAATTCATTAATTCGAGATGGCAGTAATCTTATTAGTGATGAAGTAAGAATTTATCTGCGAGACTGTTACGATCACGCTGTTCAAGTAATGGATATGGTAGAAAATTACCGCGAATTAGCTTCTGGGTTAATGGATATTTATATGTCTTCTGTTAGCAACAGAATGAATGAAACCATGAAACTACTTACCGTTATTTCTAGTATTTTTATACCTTTAATTTTTGTTGCCGGAATCTACGGAATGAACTTTAATACAGAAAAATCTCCTTGGAATATGCCAGAACTTAACTGGTATTGGGGTTATCCATTCTGCTTAGGATTAATGAGTGCAATCGCCTTGGGTTTAGTATTATTTTTTTGGAAACGTGGATGGTTTGAAAACTTCTCAACTAGCAAGAAAAATAATATATAGCGGTTAGTAGTCAGCTATTAGCAGTAAGCTTTTTTAAACCCCAATATTCCGAAGGGTTCCAGAATCAAAAATGCCCTTTTTCCTAGGACTATGCAGCTAATGTTTATTGTTGGTGGTCGTTGAGCCTACAATAGACGAGGTGGTACGGAACCTACTGGTGAAAATACTTCGGCGTTGACCAAATCAGAACGCATGGCAAAAACTTTAGTTGTCCATCATGCTAATTACACCCCAGAAGATAACCGCCTTGAAAACTTGATTCTCCTGTATACTGCTTGTCAGCTAAATTATCACGCCAGAGAAAAGTCTAATATTACCCCTAGTCAACTATCATTGTTTGGAAAAACAGTGTAAAAATAAAATGCTATTTTAGCAGTATATTGCTTCATTCTCTATGAAAGTTATGTACGCATTAATTAGTGCTATTGCTGTTGGATTAATAATCATCTTTGCTAGTATCACTACTGTTAACTCTGGTCAGGTAGGTATCAAATCTACATTTGGTGTAGTAGTTCCGGCACCGTTACAACCAGGTCTGCACTTAATTACACCATTGATCTCACGAGTGGATAGGTTATCTGTGCAAACTGTGGCGATTCCTGAAGAGTTCTCATCCTTAACAAGAGACTCACAAAAGATGAAAGTCACAGCGACGACTACGTTGCGGCTCAACCCAAAAAATGCCTCGGAAGCGTATGCTAACGTAGGTCGTTCTAATCAGGTAATTACCAATACCATCTTACAGCCTGCTTTACACGCAGCCGTTAAACAGGTTATTAGTCAGTACGATATGACTTACATTATTGAGAACCAAGGTGAAATTAGCAAGGCAATTGTTGACCAACTCAATAACAACCTTGGTCAAAGTTCTTATGTTGAGCTATTAAAAGTAGACGTTACCGGATTCGTATTAGATGAAAACGTCCAACAAGCAATTGAGCAAAAGCAGATTGCTAAACAGGAACTAGAAAGGAAACAGACAGAACTGCAAACAGCCAAGCTTGAGGCACAGCGGTTACAAAGTTTACAGACATCCCTCACACCCCAAATACTAATGGATAAGGCTATCGAAAAGTGGGACGGACACTCGCTAACTGCACCTACAAGTAACAGCAGCCTAAACACCTTTGTGCAAGCTCAAAAGGAAGCTAAGCCAGATACAACGTCAAAATAAAATAAAAACTCTAAGAGCAAGTTTTACTTATTAAAGATTTACTCGCTGATTTAGTTGAGTACAATTTCCAAAATTTTTGCGTGTAAGATCGCACTTTTGGCACTTTTTGTAGTGTTTTAGTTAAGTATGGATGTTAGTTTCGTTTATGGCTAACATCTACTTAACAAACAATTAAACTGAGCGTGAGTATTAATAATTTATGTGAGGACACGGATAAAAATAGAGAAATATTTACAACCAATTATTATTTTTAATGTTTCAGCATTATTAACAATAAAGGTTAAATCTGTTCAAGCCAATCCAGTAGAGTGTTACCAATAAGCACTGCCTACTTTTGCTAAATTTTATATGGCTGATTTAGAATTTACAAATTCAACTTATATAGTATTGAATTTTAATTTGGCTTTCTAGTTGCATAGGCATAGTATTGCAACAAATTAAAATCGGAGAAGTTATTAGGCTGACTGTAAAGGTTTATAGTAATTGGGTAACTCTTTAATACTGGCACTACATCTAACTCAATGCCTTATAACCGCCAGCGTTACCCTGAAAATTGGGATGAAATAGCTTTATCTATAAAAGAACAAGCCCAGTGGCACTGCCGTAAGTGCAAGATGCAATGTATTCGTTAAGCGTGAGGATACTTCTGGTTTAAGCAAATCTGAACGTATGGCAAAGACTTTAACAGTACATCATGCTAACTACACCCCAGAAGATAACCATGCTGAAAACTTGATTCCCTTGTGTACTGCTTGTCATCTGAGTTATCACACTCGAAAAAAATCTAGTATTACCCCTGGTCAACTATCTTTGTTTAAAGAAATATTGTCATGAATAATAATCAGCTACCTTGGCAACAGGAAAACATAATTCGTCACAGTCAACGCTTATTGCAAAGTTTTCAGCATTGGACAGGACGCTCACTTATTGACTTATCTGGTTCTACTTTTGAGCAAGCACAAGGTTTATTTGAAGCTGATTTTGCCCTTGTTTCTCACGGAACAGAAGCCGATCCCATCTTTAACTATGCTAATCAAATAGCTTTAGAAGTTTGGCAGATGACATGGGATGATTTTACCCAGTTGCCTTCTCGTTTAAGTGCTGAACCAGTTGAACAAAGAGAACGCGATCGCTTGTTAGTAGAAACTAGAAATAAAGGTTTCTCTCACTACCAAGGTGTGCGGATTAGTCGCATAGGAAACCGCTTTTTTATTAAAGATGGTATCATCTGGAATGTTTTAGATGAAGATCACAAAATATGTGGTCAAGCTGCGGTTTTCTCTGATTATACACCAGTCTAAAAAGTGAGATGATTTGTTATAAGGCAACAGCAACAAACTTTTACTTTATGTAAACTGACCAGATGTGCGCTGGCGAAGAAGCCCTTAAGTGTGATTATGAGAAACTGATTGTTGACGATCTGAGGAACCAGCACTGATACCTACTCCAGTAGATAGGAAAGTACGACAAAAGTTAGAGCGAAAGTTAATTTTGAAGTGGCTATCGCCTTTCAACAAAGAAAACTGGGAACTATGGGGGCAGCCTTTTAAGAGGTGGTGAGTATTTGAATCTGGTAACTATAACCCTGTTCTGCCAGAAATAGCTGGCGATGACGAGCAAAATCTTCTTCACACGTCCGCATTGACACTAAACTATAAAATTGAGCACTATGACCATCACTCTTAGGACGCAGAACCCGCCCTAATCTCTGCGCCTCCTCTTGCCTTGAACCGTACTTGCCAGACACTTGAATTAGTACATCGGCATCAGGTAAATCTAAGGCAAAGTTACCAACTCGTGAGAGGATCAGTCCACTAATACTTCCATCTCGAAATTGTTCATACAGGCGATCTCGTTCGGTTTGTGATGTTTTTCCAGTGATTACAGGTAGTCCTGTGAGTACTGCAATCTGCTTGAGTTGGTCTAAATATTCACCAATGATTAAGATTCGGTGTCCCGTTTGTTGATGCAACAAAGATTGAACAACCATCAACTTACGCGGATTTTCAGCAGCAATGCGAAACTGATGCCGTTTGTCTGCTAATGCATATTCCATCTGACGGTCAGTATCTTGCGGTACGCGAATTTCGGTACATTCTGCTGCTGCAATGAATCCTTGCCCTTCGAGTTCGCGCCAAGGGACATCATAGCGTTTGGGACCAATCAGCGCGAAAACATCTCCTTCTCTACCATCTTCTCGAATCAAAGTTGCAGTTAATCCCAGGCGGCGACGTGCTTGCAATTCGGCAGTAATGCGGAAAATAGGTGCAGGCAACAGGTGAACTTCATCATAAATTATCAAGCCCCAAGAACGGGCATTGAACAACTGAAAATGAGGAAACTCCCCGCTTTTACTCTTGCGGTAGCTAATAATTTGGTAAGTTGCCAGCGTGACAGGTGCAGTTTGTTTGCTTTCGCCACTGTATTCGGCGATCACATCTTCGGCTAATGTAGTTTTATCCAGCAACTCCCGTCGCCATTGCCGCACCGAAGTCAGACTGCTGGTGAGTATCAAAGTATTTGACTGCACGGCAGCGATCGCTGCCAGTCCGACCATGGTTTTTCCTGCTCCACAAGGCAATACAATTACACCGCTACCGCCCTGAACACCTCCGGCTTGATAGAATACTTCAACAGCTTCTTTCTGGTAATCCCGCAAGTGAAAGGGTGTGCCTGTCAAGCAATTAGACCGCAATTGCAGTGCTAGAGCATCACCTTCTGTGTAACCTGCTAAATCTTCGGCAGGATAACCTGCTGCTAATAATGCTTGCTTAAGTACACCGCGATCGCCAACATTGACTTGAAAAACCAGTTCCGAAAGACGCTTAACAAGAAATTTGGAAATGGACTCATTACGACTGAGTAACTCTGCTAGGGGTAAATCTGCCATTTTTAGCAACAGATATCCATCGTCTCGCTCAATCACAGTCAGCCCATAACGACTACCCAATGAGGAAATTTCTTGTGCGATCGCATCAGGCATGGGATATTTGGCATATTCTCGCAATGCGTCAATCATCCCAGTTACTGCCATTCCCGCCGCTCGTGCATTCCAGATACTCAAGGGTGAAATCTGATAGGTGTGAATATGTTCTGGGCTTTTCACCAATTCAGCAAAGGGCGCGATCGCAGAGCGGGCAGCGTCGGCACGAGGTGAATGCACTTCTAGCAGCACTGAGCGATCACTTTGGATAATTAGAGCATTTTCAGGAATGTAGCTCATAAAAATTTCATCTAAACGGGAAGAGTGTAACCCAACTTCTTCAAGGCATTGCGAAACTTGGTTTCAGTCTCAGTTGGCACTACTAGATAACAAGCTTGCCCAGCAGTAATGGTTTGAGGTTGGTCAGCTAGAAAACAATAGGCTTTAGTGCGAGAGTCATTAGCAATCAATGTCGCCAGTGCCGTGTCAGTGCAGCGAATTAAGCGAGCAGAACCTAAATCCTGCAAGCTGGTTGTTCGTACTTCTAAATCCGCCAGAAACTGTGCTACGGGTTGCGGTAGCGCTTCGCTACTATTGGCTATTAAGAATTGTCGCAGTTCATCTACACTTCGTCCCTGAGCGATTGCATCAAGCAATTTACTTGGCTCTAATTGCCAGACTGAATCGGAAATCGGCTGCAAAAAATTATCTAGGAATAAGCGATCAGCGCGAGTTAGTTGTTGTACCGCTACTACTTCTAAATTCGCTAGCACCCGTAAAACTTGTTTTTGGGGCAGAGTTATAGGTACGTAGCGATCGCTCAAACCTAACACATATGCCCCTAGTGGCGTTAGTCTAAAATAAGTTAAGCCATCGTAGCGGCTCAAACATGGCTGATAAAAGAAATCCAGATGCACATCTTTTTCAAAGTTGAAGATAGCATCATCAGGATGGATATACGCTACATCTACTAACCCCAGAGTAGAGACATACTCAAATAGAAAACAGAGAATGTATCGTGCCTCTAAAATTAGAAAATCAGAGTCATCCAGCGACCCGTATCCTGAGATTGTCAAATTATCAGGATTTCTGCTGACTTCAAACTCATAGCCTGCTGCAATTATGTAGCGAAAAAAGTCAGCTAGTTCTACCCATTGCCCAGGCGGACAATCTTTGAGGGCTTCAACAATCTTACTACGTCGTCCAGCAACGGCAGTTAGGCTGCGTTTACCTTTACCTGTTTGTCCTTTGATACTATCAATCCGTCGCAATTCATCCAGTAGCGTATTTTTTAACCAGTTTTTCCAAAGTGTTTGCAGCGTTTTTTCGGCTGGCTCATTCAATGCCTTTTGCCCTGCTTTAGTCAATGCTAAACGCTTGCCACTTAACTCCACTAATTTACCTACCTGTAGCAGCATGATCCAGGTAAATGGTTTGATATGTCCAATTGGGTAATCGTACTTCCACCCTCCAGGCGATTGAGTTTCCGTCCATTCGCTGTAATAGTCTCCTTCCTCCAGTACCTCTGCAACCGCTGTTAAGGTAGCACCTGTGGGATAAAAAGTCTTTTCGCTAATGCTTACTTTGCCCAAATCTACCAATCGCAGAACAGTTTGTAGATCTCGTCTTGCAACTTGCTCTGTTGCTCGTGAATGCAGTGGTAGTTCAATCGGGCTTGTTTGTCGTTTACGAGTAGTAAAATCGTAGGTTTTTTGAGTGCGTAAAAGTGTGGCTGGTAGACTTTCGACACTTTGAATCCGCGTCGGTTCTGGTTCTGGTACAAATGTTTTCAGTTGCGATTTCAAATCATGAGGCATTGTGTAACTGTAGAAAAACAATGCCAAAATTGAAGGCTTGTAATTGTAGGAATAGCTCTCACCTGTTCCCCAAGTCGGTTCTTTGCCATACTTACTGACAAAGCGTGCTGGCTGATAGCGATCATCAGTGGAATGTACTACTTCCGAAATCACCGCTTGTTGAGTAGAATCGCACTGTTGCCACAGGCTTTGAAGATACTCACCCTTTAATTGTTGGTGAATGTAGCTTACCAATTCTGCTTTGCGCGTTGGAATTTTTTCGTCAGAGAATATATTTGCCAACGCCTTCAATCGATCTACTGTGAGATTATTGAGTGCTTCTAGTAAGGTAGGAATGCGCTCAGGTTGAGAATAATAACCCATGAGTAACGATCCTTAAATTTCAGACGGTCGGCAAATAGATATGGCTAAAAAGCTACTCTACCTGTAGTTTGAAAACGCAGAAAAGCTTGCTTTAAAACTGTGGGTGCAGGGTGTTTGGCATCGTAGACAACGAGCACATTAGTTAGCGATCGCCCCGCAGGTACTAAAATTTTACCATTAGCTGCCAATGCTCTAGATGCTCCGCCATCTAAATTCATCGCTTCATAACACCCGATCACTTTCATTAGTTCTGCTTCTTTTTGTAAGGATAAATCTTGGTTGAAATTGACTAAAAATAGCTTTTTCCCATCAGCGGAATAACCAATCGCTGTCCTACCAGCTACTCCTAGAACGTGACTATCTTTAAATCCTTCTACTTGAGGATTTAGCCAAATTTTTCCTTGTTTAATTAATCTTGGGCCGCAAGTAATCGAAAACCAGTGTTTGTCCCATTCTGGTTTACTATCTACTCTAGCGGTAATCATTTCTGGTCGATTACCAACACGTAAACCTAATGTTGTGCCAAAGCTCTCCCACTGACTGTATTTGAGGAATTTACCACCCGCCACCATATTTCCCATGACAGTTTTTTGGTTATTTTTAGCAAAAAACGTTCCGGTTGTAACTACCGCACCTCTAGAACGAGCAACCATGTTAGAAAAAGGTTCATCACCCTTAGATAGTTGCATCGTATTAGCTTGATTAGCGTTATTAGCTAGTCCGATAGTGATAAAAGTTTGAGGGTCAGTCAGGTCAATAGTAGTTTGATACAACGAGACACCCGCAATAGTGCGTCTGGTTACTTGTACAGGTTGAGCAACTGCTGGTAATGCTAAAGTTAACGTTTTAGCTATTACCATTCCTCCTAAAAACAAAAAAGAGCGCCGCCACATTCTTTGATTTTGCATTAATTACACCTAAATTAATTAGTTATTCTCTTTTGAATGGAACAATAATCAAGCGATTTTTATCAACTAGCTTTTATTAATATATTTGTAGGCGTTAGCTATAATTAAATTTGTTTAAATATTGGTTACAACTCGCTCTACTTCCTGAAACCCTACCTTCGTATGAAAGTCATAGCTGGCTGTATTTTCAATTAAAGCATCTGATGCCAACTCAGTGCACCCATTTTCCAACGCCCAGCGAGAAGCAAACTCAATTAAGTATTTACCCACACCTTGATTTCTATATTCATCTTTGACATAAATTCCTTCTACATATGCAACAGGGCTACTTGTAGCGCCGGAAACATAATCAGAGCGAAGAGAAATATTTATGAATCCCATAGCCTTCCCATCATCATTTCCGACTAGAAATCCTGCCTCTCGTTCTGAATTAAGAATATTTGTTAAACTCTCTTGCATTTCGTGGGATGACTGATCTGGCCACAGTCTTAACGCAAGATCAAGCCATTTATTAAAATTAGATCGGGTAATTTTAATAATTTTCACTACTCAAGCAACCTCACCAAGAATTAAGTTTAATTTGCACTTTGATAACTTATCTTTTATCAAAAGTTCTTCTGTAAAGTAGCTCGAATCTACGTAGATATACTTACTTCATCCGGAAACTTTAGTAAAAAGTTCGGTAATTTTTACAACCAGCGTCCTTTCAGGTGAAGTGTATATTATAAATATATCGAGCGGATGACTAGCCAAAAGCTATATAGAAGAAATAAATATATTTTAACTTTGAACCCCACTTGTCTATTATTGACGGGTGGGGTTCTGTTATTCAAGCTTTGTTAATTATCAAAAATTTATCTCTATAAAATAATACCATTTCTCCAAAGTAATGCAACAATAGTTTGGAGAGCTTGAGGAATGTTTTATGAAAGTAAACTATCAAGAAAGAATTGATTTAACAGCCGAGGAGTTAAAAATAATTTTGTCTGATCAGCGAAATCCAACTAACCGCCAAAAAATTCAGGCACTGTATTGGTTAAAAGCTGGATATAGTCAAAGCATTACAGATGTAGCTCTCCGTTTAGGTATACACAAGATTACGGTCAGAAATGTTGAATCATGGGATATTTAAGGTTTAAAAATAGATACACTACGCCTATGACACACCCGTATTGTCAACAAAAAACTAGCTTTCGTAACCAATGAACATAACTAATATTTTCACACATGAACGCCTGTAAATAGCGCAACTTATCTAACAGTTTATCACCAAACTCTTTTGGTATCTTGACTAATTGCAGTAGAATATAAGCAATTAAACAACTATAAATTTGTATCTCAATCCCGTTGACATTTTTGGTAATGAGTCGATCAAGTTTAAGATGCATCTTCAAAAACTTCCAAAACAATTCAATTTGCCAACGTAAACGATAAAAATCGCCGACTTCTTGATTATTAATTTCCAATTCTCCTGATGCTGGCAAGTTTGTCACGAAGCGAAATTCTCGTTTCTCTTCTAAATCACAAAAATTGACTACCCTGGCTTCAACTTGCTCTTTTCCTACCCCCATTAAAAATTTACCATTCTCTAACATATGTAGAGCAATATTATTCTTAATTCTTAAGAGAAAATAGCGATTTTTTTGAGTGAGCAAATCTTTGATTCTGGCGAAGCTGGAAAATCCTCTATCCATTATGCTGACTCCATTATTTGGAGTTGCTTCAATAGTCGAATCCCCATATTTACTATCGTGACCTTGCCCAAAATGAATAGCAATCCCTTCGGGCTCTGCCGTTAACAAGTTTAAGCCGCTAAAAAGTTTTACTTGATGATATCCCTGGCTCCAGAGGAGCTTGCTTGTTAACGTGACAATTGTTGAGTCTAAAGGAAATAAAGCTAATTTTTGAGAATCTAATTTATGTTCTTTTTTTAATTCTTCTCTTAATTTTGCAAACAAATAATAAAATATTTTTGGATCTCGGGCTTTGCTGGCTTTGGAAAAGGTAGAAATATCTACATCTATCCCCCGCATATTCAATCGTTTGAACAAACTCCGCATACTTGTTTGACTTTGATCCAAGGCAAAGCTCAGCCAAGTTGAAACAAATAAAAATGTATTTAGGGCAGGATAGTCATCTTGAGAAAGGTTTCGCAAGTGTTTTTTGACGATTTTCGGGAAGTTCGATATCATTGAAATAACATTTTTGAATTTTTTTAACCTCTAGTTTATCAAATTAGAGGTTGTTTTTTTGAACTTTTTGCTATCATTCAACATTTCTGGATTACGGTATATAGGTGGTTAAAGCAGTATAGTACTGGAGGTCTATCATTACTATTAAAAATACTGCATCCAACTGGTAGACCGCGAGTAATACCGTATGAGGTAATAACTGGACTCTCAAATAAATTAAGCGAGGAATCTTGTGAATTTAAGAGTTATAAAGAAATTGCAGGATGGATAGAAGACAACTATCAAATATCAGTTAAATATCCCACATTATACAAACAAGTACACTCTCGAATGAAAGCTAAATTAAAAGTGCCAAGACGTTCAAGTATCAAAAAAGAACAATCGGCAGCTATCGAGTTTAAAAAAAACTAAAAAATTTACTTAAAATGGCTGAATAGTTGGAATCCACGACACCAAATCCAGCAAAGAATGGAGTCAAGTATTGGTGCCAAGATGAAGCTAGAATTGGCTTAAAAACGATAGAAAGGAAAAGAATTACAGCTTTGGGAGTTAAACCAATAGGGAAAGTTCAATGGAATTTTAAAGCTTACTATCTATATGGAGCAGTTGCCCCAAAAACAGGAGAAAGTTTTTGGTTGGAATTCTCCCACTTAGACAGTGTATGTTTTCAAATGTTTTTAGAGCAACTAGCCTCTAAATATCCTGAGAATTTGAATGTTATTCAAGTGGATAATGGTAGATTTCATCATAGTAGTAGCCTCAAAATACCAGATAACGTTATTTTAATTTTTCAACCACCATACAGCCCGGAATTGAATCCAATTGAGAGAGTATGGCAGCACATAAAACAGGAACTGAGTTGGGAAATTTATGATGACTTAGATAGTCTTAAAGAAAAAGTTTGCGCTTATCTTAAAGAATTTTCTTCAGAAACAATAGCATCTATAACCGGATGGGATTACATTTTATCAGCCCTCCCCACTGTTGCATGATTTTTTAAAAATGGTATAAGAGTGGTACCGTTAATTGACGAAAATTTGAAAATCAAGTTAATATGCCGTCCGCCGCAACTAGCAAATAAACTACATATTTAGAATATGTGATCGCAAACAACTATTGCTGCTAAAAATTAAATTTAAGCTAATAAATGATAGCGCTGAATATCTACAGGAGCAGCGAGTAAACCTGATAATTTAGCAATCCCTGCTTAAATATGTTCCGATTGCAGATGTTGATCTAACAATTCATTCCTATCCCACTCTTCTACAAATGTAAAATCAGTTGATTCGGCATTATTTTTTAACGGCAGCGACCTGGGACGGGCATAAAGTTAATGAGCGCAAATTGCAAGTAATACAGCAATGCAGTCAAACGAAGCTAAGGAGAGGATTTACTCTAATACATAGATGATTCTGGGCATAGAAAAAGTGGCAATCAGACTGCTGGAATCGGCAGACAATAATATAGGAGAAATTGGCAAAACTGATAAATGTGTAGTACTGGTAACTACACATTTATACGATGGAGTAAAAAGTGTGTCGATCTTACGCTGAATTATATCAGCCCTTCTTTTTAATGATCCGAAGGAAAACAAGACCTGTTTGGGCTTGAACATCGTTCAAGTCCCGCTATGCAAATAACAATGACAATCTGGTTTCAAGAGTAAAGATTCAACTAGAGCATTTAGTGTAACTCCAGCCAATAGTCCGCCTCCTAAAGTTCCCTCAATTGTGATATGAGGAGCATTTAATCTCATTAATCGTCGCTTGGCAGCAGGGGCATGACTAAAGCCAATAGGCATACCAATAACAAGGGCGGGTTGAATTTCGCCTTGTTCAATTGCTGTGCAAACTGACATTAATACAGATGGTGCATATCCAATTACTAATATGGAACTTTTGTTTAACTGCTGCAAACGTTGTTTCCACAAATCTTGTTGCCAGAACGCAGTTTCAGCTTCAGCGACACTGGTAATATGGCGATCGCTAATCAACGATTCTACATGACATCCCAGATGTGCCAGTCTAGTATGGTCGAGGGCAGCAGCAACTACTGGTACATCTGTCATAACTTGACAACCAGTTTTGAGTGTATTCCTAGCCGCAGCGATCGCACCAATGCCTACCCGCACAAACTGCACTAAGCTAAGATCTCCACAAGCTAATACCAGCTTTGAGAGCAAGTCTACTTCAATCTCGGAACGGTCAGATAAATCTGGTAAAAGTTGCTGTAATGATTCGGTAAATGCTTCTGGGTGGTTAGCAACTGCGGCATCTAAACCAGATAAAAGTTTTTCAAGATCTGCTAATCCATCTTCGGTTTCTACTGTTAATAATCGTAGTTGGGCAAGTGCTTCTGCTTGTAGAGAAAGGCAAGAGTGATCGCGTCCCAGCAACCCTTCTAATGCTGATGCTGTGCGCCGCAGTCGTGTTAACTGTTGCACAATCGACTGATACTGCCGTTGTAGTTGAGTATTTAATGTACTGTCTGCTGCTTGTAAATTAGGTAATAACTGATGGATGTGAGATAGCTGAAATCCTTGCTGCTTCAACGCTACAATTCGGCGCAATCTTTGCACGTCAGCATCCGTGTAGAGTCGGTAGTTGCCTGACGAACGTGGTGCTGGAGGCAATAAACCTAATGTGTGATAATGGCGCACCATCCTGGGAGTGATACCGCCACCAACCGCCTGAGTCAGTTCCTTAATGGTCAAACACTTGCTACTCATGCTCCCTATTTTAATCTAAAAAACCCTTGACATTAACACTAATGTCAATGTTTACAGTGAAGTAGTCAACAATCTACTCGTTGTACTGCAATGGTTTCCCCTTCGGTATCCACCCCTCGTTTAGCTGCACTGCTTAAAGAACACCCCGACGCTGTAGCAGCCACTATTTGCGGTTTACTTGTATTCCTGGGTTGGCTAACACTTAATTTAGGTTGGTTGGGACTGGGATTGTTGATTCTACCTTTCTCTTATGTAATTGGCGGGTACTCTAGCGCACGTGAGGGATTAAAAACTCTATTTGTAGAAAAAGAACTTGATGTCGATTTACTGATGATTGTAGCCGCCCTGGGAGCAGCTACCTTGGGATTGTGGCGACGTGAGTATTATTTGATTGTTGATGGTGCAGTGCTAATTCTGATTTTTGCCATTAGTGGCGCACTAGAAGGCTATGCCATGCAACGCACCGAACGCAGTATCAAAAGTTTAATGAGTTTGACTTCAGATACGGCGCGGGTGCATCTTGATGGAACTGAGCAACTTGTTCCCATCTCTGAACTACAAATCGGCGCTGAAGTATTAGTTAAGCCAGGAGAACTAATTCCCACTGATGGAGTGATGATTGAAGGTTACACTACTGTCAACGAAGCCTCCATTACTGGCGAATCTATGCCAGTTGAAAAAACAGTCCCAGATGAAGTCTTTGCTGGCACTATTAACGGCAACGGTGCAATCAAATTAAAAGTGCATCAACCGCCGGAAAGTAGCTTGATTCAACGAGTAATCCGACTTGTAGAACAAGCTCAAACTGAAACTCCGCCCTCGCAGCAGTTTATTGAACGATTTGAGCGGAGCTATGCGCGTATTATTGTTTTAATAGGATTACTTCTAGCAATATTGCCACCCTTTATTTGGGGTTGGGACTGGGAAATTACAATTTATCGAGCATTAGTATTTTTGGTGGTGGCTTCACCCTGTGCATTGATGGCTGCAATTATGCCCACGCTGCTATCTGGAATTGCCAATGGTGCAAGATCGGGGATTTTATTTAAAAGTGGCGCTCATTTGGAGACAATGGGTAAGGTATGTGCGATCGCCTTTGATAAAACAGGTACACTCACAACTGGAAAACCCCAAGTTGTCAAAGTTGCCACAGTTAAAAACCAGTCTGAAACTCAGTTATTGCAAATTGCAGCCGCTTTAGAAAGCTTATCTGAACATCCAATTGGTGATGCGATTGTAAAAGCTGTTAGGGCTAAAGAATTAGAGTTGTTTCCAGCCGTTAAAGTTCAAGCTAAAACTGGACAGGGAATTATCGGAGAAATTGATCACAAAAATGCTGTAGTAGGTAAAGCTACATTTGTTCGGGAACAAGTTAATGATGATTTTTCCGAAACTTTGATTCAATTGTGCCAGCAGTGGGAAAATGAGGGCAAAACAGTTGTGTGGGTTGCTTATGCCAGAATGGTGATCGGAATTATTGGCGTTGCAGATACAGTACGACCAGAAGCAGCAAGTGCGATCGCAAAACTTAAAAAACTGGGCATTAAGCAAATAGTGATGCTGACTGGTGATAACAAGCGTACAGCAAAAAGCATTGCTCAAGAAATAGGTGTAGACGAAGTATATGCAGAACTTTTACCTGAAGATAAGGTAAACGTGATGCGATATTTACAAAAGCAGTATAAAACTGTGGCAATGGTGGGCGATGGTATTAACGATGCCCCTGCTTTAGCCTTAGCCAACGTCGGCATTGCAATGGGAGTATCAGGTAGCGATGTCGCGCTAGAAACAGCCGATGTAGTCTTGATAGCAGACAGTTTAGAAAAATTGTCACACGCGATTGATTTGGGGCGGCGCTCTCAAACTATCATCAAACAAAACATTTGGTTTGCTCTCTTGTTCATTGTTTTGCTATTGATTGCTAATTTTACGGGTAATATTACTATGCCCCTGGGTGTAATTGGGCATGAGGGTTCTACAGTACTTGTGACTTTGAGCGGACTGCGTTTGCTAAGAAACTCAAAAACAAAAATGCAAAATAGTTAAGCACTATTAGAGATGAAGCGAATTATAGAAAAGCAACCGATTGAAGAGTTTAGTGTAATATATTGTTACAAACAGTAAAACCTGCGATCGCATCTTAGGTCTTGCAGATCCAATTAGTTTCAGCCAGTTAGATACTTTTTTCAATTAATTGGGCTTCAATTTTGTAGTCATTATTCCTTATTTTAAGCCGAAAAAATACTGTCAATATATTCTTTAATTTGCTAATTAATTACGGTAGTAACATTTAGCACATACTTTCATTACATCTATTTATAGCGTGCCTGAATAAGTCTTGAGATCAATGATGCGATCGCAAAATCTTTCCAAAAGTGCGAATTGATGGCTAACCACTAGCAGTCCTATGTGATTTGTGCGGGTATAATTGAGAACGGCTTGCCAAATTAAGGCTTGCGTGTTGGCATCAAGCATGGCAGTCATCTCATCAGCAATCAAATAACGAGTGGCACAGTTAAGGACTCGCGCAACGGCAATCCGCTGTAGTTCACCACCACTTAACTCGTGAGGATAACGATCAAACCAGTTTTTGTGAACCCCCAAAGTCTTTAATAAATCAGGAGTGGGAATGTGTCCTTCTTGTAGAATTTTATCAATGCGCCAGCGCGGATTAACTGCTAATTCCGGGTTTTGGAAGATCAGTTGCACTGGAGAGTAACCCCGTAATGGTAGCGAATGATTATCAACAGTAACACTACCTTGCGTAGGCGTAAGATAGCCCGCGAGCAGCTTGGCTAGAGTGGTTTTGCCAAATCCAGAGGGTCCCATTAATCCGACAATTTCACCCGGAGCGATCGCCACACTAAAATCGCGTAAAAGCCAAGGATGGCTGGGGCTATAGCGAAACGAAAGCTGTTTACCGATCAGCATGATCCTCCTCCGCATGAATACATCTCACAGGCGCACCCCGAACTTGACGAAATTCGGGACGGGCAGCCTGACACGCTTCCGTCATCCAGGGACAGCGATCGCTAAACAGGCATCCTTCTGGTAAGGCATCTGGGCTAGGCTGACTACCAGGAACGGGAATGAATTCGTTTTGTGGGAGCGATCGCCACAGGGCTTGGGTATAGGGATGGCGAATCGCGCCATTGGGAAAATCGGTTGCTGCTGCAATTTCAACCGTTGTTCCGGCATAAAATACGGCAACTCGATCAGCAACTTGCAAGCCAGCTTCAATATCATGGGTAATCAGGATCACACCTTTGCCCTCATCCGCCAGTTCTCGCAAGTGGTTTAAGGTTTCTTTCACCACGTTGGGATGCAGTCCGGGGGTCGGTTCGTCAGCAATTACCAGATCCGCCTGGCTTACAACTGCCGTAGACACCAACACACGCCGCGCCATCCCACCCGAAATTTGAAAAGGGTAGTACTGCTTGATCTCTGGAGCTAGATTGTAACGCTCAAAGGTACGATCAACAGTTCGGAGTGCTTGTTGTTTTGACAATCCACTCAACTGAGCCACTCGACTCACCTGCTTTCCTACCTGCATCAAGGGATCGAGATAGCCGATTGATTGTGGGATCAGGGCGATTTCTTTACCGCGTAGACTCTGACAACGTTGAGGGGTCAGGGGTTCTCCTTTAAACAAAATCTTGCCACTCACCTGAGCATTCGTAGGTAAGATGCCGAGTACCGCATGAGCCAAAAGGCTCTTCCCTGAACCGCTTGCGCCTACAACGGCAACTACCTCTCCAGCTTGCACGTCCAAATCCAGTTCGGTAATGACTGTCAGTTGCTTCTGGGTCAAACCTCGGTCATACATCGTAAACGTAACGCTAAGATTCTGTACTGATAACACGATCTACCCCTGGCTAGTTTTTGGATCGATCAACGCCCGTACATTTTCCCCTAGAGTATCGAACGCTTTCACCGTCATCAGCAGCAATAATCCCGGCATCACGCCTAACCACCAGTAACCTGTAGAAAGGTGACGCATGGATTCTGCCAAAATAATTCCAATTGCTGGAGTGTGAGGAGACAAACCAATCCCAATAAACGAAAGTGCCGCTTCGTGCAGAATGGCGTGAGGAAAGAGCAAAATTAGTCCTACCAATAACTGAGGAACGACGTGGGGAAAGATATGATGTCGGGCAATCCAGAGGGGCGATCGCCCCAATTTGTGAGAAAGCTGCACATAATCGGAACTATTCACCTGCAATGTTTCTGCTCGAATGACTCTGGCAAGACTTGTCCAGTGAGTTAATGCGACGGCAACGATCACGCCTTGCGTACCACCGCCCATTGCAAACGCGATCATAATCAGCAACACCAAATGGGGCAAACTAAAAAACACATCAATAATCCAGGTAATCACTGCGTCTACTTTGCCGCCGAGCGTACCTGAAATCAGCCCCAGTCCTGTTCCTATCACAGCACTAAAGCTGGCAGCTAATAACCCTACCCGCACACTCAACGACATCCCAAACAGGGATCTCGTCAACATATCGCGTCCTAACCAATCGCTTCCAAACCCATGTGCAAGTGAAGGCGGTTGATTCCGTTGGGTTAATACTGGATTTAATCCTGCATCATCAATCAACCAACTGCTGAGAACGATCATAATTAAAAAGAGCAAACAAAGTGCAATCGCCAATAGTGTTTTTTGACGGCGATTGAAGCGAAGACGTGAGCGATTTTGGGGACGGGAGAGTATGGGGGAGGACATCTTCCACTTTCTAACTGAATCGAATACGCGGATCAACAATTTGATAGGTCAAATCGGCGATCGCATTTCCGGTGTAAACAAAAATTGCACTAAAAAAGACGATGCCGACTAACAACGGCACATCACTTCGGAGTGCAGCTTCGACGGTAGCTTCCCCTAAACCGGGATAAGCAAAAACCTGTTCCGCTAATACAGAACCCCCAAACAATTCACTTAACGATGCAAATTGAAGCGTGATTGCCGGGAGAATTACATTCCGTAAACCGTGATGTCGAATGATGCCAACCAGAGTTTCGCCCTGCGCTCGCGCAAACAAGACATAATCACTATTCAAAACTTCAATTAGTTTTTGTCGGGTGTGTAACGCAATATTCGCAACACCGATAATGCTCAAGGTTAAAGCAGGAAGCAACATATGATGAAGCCGTTGCCAGATAGTGACATCTTGAGCAAGTAAACCGGGTGGAGCCGCACAACAAATGGGAGCAATTTTGAGCGTGACTGCAAACACAATCAACAATAATAACGCCACCCAGAAGGTAGGAGAGGATGCCAGGGTGTAGGCATAAAAGCGAATGATGCGATCGCTCCAAGAACCTTCTTTTGCGCCCGCTACAATTCCTAAAGTAAGACCGAAAACACCAGAAAGAAGCCAGGCGATCGCTAGCATTTGTAAGGATGCCTGAAAGCGGTTGGCGATCACGGTAGACACTGGTTGATTGAAGATCGTAGATGTCCCCAAGTTGCCGCTAGCAACCTGTTGTAGCCAGAGGAAGAAGCGAGTAGCCATCGGTTCGTCTAAACCCCAGCGTTGAGCGATCAGTTCTCGCTGTTCAGGGCCAATTTGCAGCATTTCGGCTCCCACATAGGCGTTAATTGGATCAACGGGAGACAAGCTGACCAACACAAAGCTGAATACTGATACTGCAATTAGCAGTAGCACCAGACGGATTAGCTTTCGTAATGTAAAAGATGCAATTGTTTTTAATCGCATGTCCATTTCCATTGCGTGATGTTGGCAGTGATAGGCCAACCATGCCCGTGTGGTTCAACTTGTAGATTGCCAATATCCAAACAAGTACTTACAAAATAGGTGTGATTCAGGTTCACCAACCATGCCCAGGCAGCATCTCCTTTCGCCGTAAATCCCTGCTGACCATTCCACTGCGCCGCTTTCCAAAAGGCGATCGCTTCTTCCTCAGTCGGTGCGCCCATTGCCAGATCTAACGTTTTATCAATCGCAGAATTCGCATAATATCCAGCGTTGTTAAAGTCTCCCTGTGCAGATTTGCTGTGATAGAGATTGTACATCTCACTCTGATCGTGGCTGCCCCAGCCAAATAACACTGCATTGCTGTGCATTAATGGTTTAATTTCATCCCAACTCTTGCCCTGAACATTGGCACGAATGCCGATAGGCTTAATCATTTCTGCAATCGAGAGCGCAAGCGCCTGACGAGTACTGTCACTGGCAGGATAAAGTAGGGTGAATTCTGCCCGTAAATTTCCCTTTTCCAAGACACCATCGCCATTTTTATCACTCCATCCCCCTTTTGCCAAAATCTGTTTTGCCCGTTCAATATCAGCATCCTGAATATTGGCATCAGGTTGTTCCCACGCCAATCCACTGACGGGACTATAGGCCGGAGAACCATAGCCTTCCAAAACTCCTTCTACTAAGGCTTTGCGATCAATCGCCACATTAATTGCCTGCCGAATGGCTAGATCGGCCGTCACATCATTGCCAACAGGATTGCCATCTGGTGTCGTCTTGGCATTGCTACGTGGAAAAGGGAACATCAATCCCCGATTATCCACGCTGGTCACGTCATACAGCTTCATGCCTTCAACTTGCTGCCCTGCTAGCGATTGGGGAACGGCTGCCACCTGTGCCTGCCCAGATTTTGCTGCCGCAAATGCCGCATCTTCTTCCACAAACAAAAACACCAATCGTTTAATTGCGGGTGGCTCACCGTAGTAGTTGGGATTTGCCTCCACAATCAACTGTTGTCCCTCATCCCACTGCACCAGTTTGTAGGGGCCTGACCCGATTGGCTTGCGGGCATAATCGCCTCCGTGCGCGTGTTTCGGTACAATACCGAGAGTAACAAGCCGATTAACAAACGTGCTTTGTGGCTGTTTCAGGCGTAGTTCTATTGTATCTTTGTCAGTCGCCACAGCTTCTTCCAGCACCGTCAGATCCGTTAAACCACCACTCTTCGCTGCTTTGTTGAAGGTATATGCTACATCTTCAGCCGTAACAGGCTTTCCATCCGAGAAAACAGCATCTCGCCGGATGTTCACCGTCCAAACTTTTCGGTCTTTACTGACGCTGTAATTAGTTGCCAGGTCGTTGACTAAGTTCAGATTTTTATCGCGACGAAGTAAAGTACTTTGAAACAGTGGAGAGCCGTACCGTCCCCAACCCAATGTGGGGTCGTACCCTTCCTCACTTTCACCCCCGATTGCCAGCACTATTTGTTTTGAAGAACCCGTTTGTTGGGCGTTTTGCTGATTACTTGGTTGAGATGAACGGAGAGTACAAGCAGATAGCATTGGCACTAGCAACAATAATCCCGCTGCATAAGACAAAAGTTTGACGCTTGAACGCATATCTGACGTTTGTTAAGGGGCAAACGTACAAATCTACTTGCTTAGAGGGGAAATAAATATTATTTATAAACAAGGTAGATTTACTACTGCTGAACGATATCACTTAACTCAAAGACTTAACAATGCAGGGGGGAGGGATAAATTCAACGATTGCCATCAGTCCCAGTTCATTAATTTTGCTAAAGTATTTTTTATTTTAGGTCATTGCTTATCTGGAAATGGGGAAACACATTCTTGACTATGCCTCTCAATATGGAGAATTTATGCAGATTAGGAATAAATGAAATTAGTTTAGCTAAAGATTAAGAAAAATATATTTTAGTTTTATTAGAGTTAGAAACGAGATGAATAAACTGAGGTTTGCTTCGTTGCTTAGGTTATAAATTTCCATCAACTCTTTGTTGTTTAACAAGCTTCGATTAATAGTGCTGAAGCGACAACAACTGTAATAGGTAATTTAGTAACAATATATTTGATAGAATTAATTTTCATGAAGACCTGTTTGCTTGTTTAGCTGGATGTTAAATTTATAGCGCCCTGCCTTAAAGCAGAAATTTACCCACCAGTGTAGTACAAGTATTACAAATTCAATTGTAATAAAACAAGTAAAAAAGAATTTCAACAATCATGGTACTTTTCCAAAAGTGAAGTACACCTTGACCAGTCGTTAAATTAATAACGATCGCAGCAATGATGCCAACCATAGCTAGGCGACAATTTAAAAACAATCTAAAAATACTATTTTAATCCCCAGGCGGGGCATTGCTTATTGAACCTAGTACAAGCTCTAATTTTATGTAGTTGCAATAAAACTACTGGGAAATATTGGATGAGTAAGCTTTCTGCATTAGTTTTGACAATTAGTTTCTTGATAGTAGCTTGCGGCGCTGGAAATAATACCACAGCGCCTTCCACCCCTTCGGCAACCAATACAGCAACCCAAAGTGGCGATCGCAAATCTCAAGATAAACCTTTAGTCGTCACAACAGTAGCTCCTATTACTAATATAGTCAGTAACATTGCAGGCGATCGCATCTCTGTTGTCGGCGTTGTCCCAGAAGGTACTGATTCTCACACCTTTGAGCCTCGCCCTTCTGATGCCGATCTCCTCGCTCAAGCCGATCTGATCTTAGTTAATGGTTTAAGCTTAGAAACCCCTACAAAAAAACTAGCACAAACCTCTAAGCCAAAAGACACAAAAATCTACCAATTGGGGGATGAAACAATTACAAAACAAGAGTGGATTTTTGACTTTAGCTTTCCTAAAGATAAAGGAGATCCTAACCCGCACCTCTGGGTAAATCCCAAATACGCTGAAGCTTATGCCAAATTAGCTGCCAAACATTTAACCGAATTAGATCCAGCAGGAAAAGATTACTACGCCACTAATTTAAAAAAATACCAAGAACGTCTTGCTGAACTAGATAAAGTCTCCCGTGCGGTAGTTGCCAGTATCCCTCCCGAAAAGCGCAAACTGCTCACATACCACGACTCTTGGGCATATTGGGCGCGAGAGTATGGCTTTGAAGTGATTGGTGCGATTCAGCCTTCAGATTTTAACGAACCTTCAGCCCAAGATATTGCCAAACTCGTCGATCAAGTTCGTGCAACAAAAGTCCCTGCTATCTTTGGTTCCGAAGTATTTCCCAGCAAAGTATCCGAACAAATTGCCCGCGAAGCCAATGTCAAAACAGCTAACACTAGCGATGACGATTTACCAGGCGAAGGTTCAGCTAATGCCATAGAAAATACTAATCCTGAGCATACATATATTGGCATGATGGCAGAAAACTTACGGATACTGGCACTCAATCTTGGTGGTAACCCGAAGCTAGTTGATACCCTCAATACTGCTAATATAGTAGGTTCAAAAGCCAGTGCAAGTAAATAAAGTTTGAGTTATTGAAGTATGAATTATTGATTTATACTTCAAATTTTCTTGAGATAAATATTTTTTCAAAAAATCACTAGCTTGATTAGAAGGTATTGGGAAAAGGATTAAAATTGACAAAATCCCTGCATTTATATATGGTATAAATTTTACCAAATCAACTTTTGGATAAAATTTTAATACCTCAACATTACTGTTGAAGCTTTGATAGCTTCGCAATCAAATTTGACCTTTTATCCTGTTCAACGTGGAACCAATTCTTGAAATTAAAAACCTCACCTGTGGCTATCAACAAGAGCCAGTATTTACAAAAGTTAATCTCACACTCTATCCTGGTCAACTTTCTGGCTTAGTTGGACCATCAGGTAGTGGTAAAAGCACTTTGATGAAAGCAATTTTAGGCTTAATTCGTCCTTGGGGTGGTGAAATTTGGTTTCGTGGTAAAAAATTAAATCCCGGCGTTGCACCACTTAAAGTTGGTTATGTACCGCAAGTAGAAACAGTAGATTGGAGTTTTCCTGTTACTGCTGAAGAAGTAGTAATGATGGGGCGTTACCAGAAAAAACAGCTTTTGCCTTGGGCTTATAAGAGCGATCGCGCAGCCGCAAAAAGACTCCTCACCCGTATTGGAGTCGCTAACGTAGCCCATCAACCCATTGGCGAACTATCCGGCGGGCAACAACAACGAGTTTTTCTAGCGCGGGCGCTTGTCGGACAACCAGATATTGTGATTCTTGATGAGCCTACCAGTAGTTCAGATCTTCATGTCCAACACGAACTCTTACACCTATTAGCAGATTTAAACCAGGAAGGGTTAACAATTCTACTCTCTACCCACGACCTCAATTCAGTAGCAACTCATCTACCTTGGGTAGTATGTTTCAATCACGGAATCATCTGTCAAGGTCAACCAATTGATGTTTTCACTTCTGCTACGTTGGGGCAGACATTTGGAGCAGAGATGGTAGTTTTCCATCAAGAAGACCGCATTTTGATTGCTAGTGGAATGACGACACTCCGGCATCAAATGAAGCGTAATTTACCTCATATCTTGGACAAATCTCAAGCAGTTAGTGATTAGCTGTTAGCTGTTAGCACACACTATATGTAGCGTGCTTGCGTAAGCCATGAATATTAGAAGATTCAATTGGTACAGTCACTCTGAATCCTTAGCGTCACTTTTCGCACGGTTGCTACTCAAACGCCGAATATTAATGACCGAAAACACAACACAACCACTAAGTAATGATGTTACTCCTCAAGAAGATGTAGAAATAGAATATGAAGAAAAAACGTACAAGGGATATTATAAAGTTAATGGAAAGTTAATAACTGTTAACTATTTAGGTGACGAAGAAACAACAGATTTAAGAGCTTTTACATTACCAGCAGAGTCTCTAGCAAAACTATTACTTCGTGAAATAGTTGTTAAAAGAAAAATTTTCCCAATATTGTAAATAACTATGATGTATTAAGTAAACATTTTATTACATAAATAATAAATATTTTTTGAAAAATGTAAAAAATATTTATTATTACATAAAAGATTAAAATATTCGTCTTTTGGTTGAGCCAAGATAAGTGTAAAAAAGTGAAATCAAACCCTGGCAAGGCTTACCACATATAGCTTTGGAATATTAAAATATAAAATTTGAGTCGGCAGTTACTGAATAAAAACTAATTTTTCTTTTCAGTGCTGATTTATAAAGCTGATCGTCCAATGCCCTGACTCAGATGCAGAGTAGTATTACTACTCTGCACGTAATCATACAGTATTTAAAGCTGAAGCATAGATAGTGACAGGGGTACGAGTTTTATATTGCACTTTTCTACACGAATCTCGGCTCAATACCTAACAAAACTAGAAACTAAACGTAGTTCTAACTGTGCCAATCACAATATCCTGATTGAGGTTATTGTGGTCGGGAGCAGTCAGCCAGATAATCCCAGGGGTAACTGCAATATTATCCGTGAGTTGATATTGGTAAAATCCTTCAATATGCAGTGAAGTATCTGGATCTTTACTTAGTCCTAATGTAGATATCGGGCCACTAACACGAGTAAGTTTAGGCTCCATCCCTACAATTATCCCGGCAAAGCTACCCTCCTTACCCAAATCAGGAAAGCCCAAAGTAACTGCATAATTCCAAATCCCTAAATCTCCTCCCAGTGATGCGCTTTGTTCAGCAGAAGGTAGAGTGCGCGTGGTAGTGTAGCCAGCCCAACCACCTAAAATAAATTTAGGGCTAAGTTTTAGTGATGCCTGTATACCATAGGCGTTACTAGAGGTTGCTAAACTCGATCCTTCTGGAATTGAGTCTAAAAAACTTTGATCTAAGCGTAAACCATCTGGATTATCAGCTAAAGCAGAGCGCAGATTAGCACGATTACTACCAGCCGTTAAATCGTTATTGTAAGCATTCAGGTAAGTTAAGCCTACAGTGAAATTTTCTCTTGGCTTGATAGTTAACTGTCCGATTGCCCCGTATGGCCCATTAAACAAACCCCCGCCTGGTGTGGAGTTAGCTGGATCAGTTGCTAAATACCCTAAGCTTAATTCCAGATTATCGTTAAATACGTGCCGCACAGCTAAACCAGCACCGCTAGTTAAGTAATAAATTGGATTACGAGTACCAAAATTAGAAAGTGCGCCGCGATCGCCATCACCATCAAAGCCAGGGTTGACTGTATCGGTAAAGTCATCAGCCGCGCCCGCATTAGCTTCAAGAATTACAGTTGTCTTCTCACCGACGGGGAAACTGTACAGCAGAGCATCCAGCGCAGCAGTAGCATCGTTTCCAGTGCTGAAAGTTCCAGCCGTAAATCTGAGATCGCCTTCAGGAGTAAGTGTAGAAGTGCCTGACAAGGCATCTAGGTTAGCTATCTGAAATCTTGTTCTAAGTAGATCTTTACCTGTAAAGCTAGTATCAAAGTCTAAACGAGTCCGAGTTCCTAAGACAGGTACTTGGTCTATTTTTTCGCCTAAAGCATTTTCTCCGGCTGCTACACCTACCAGCCCAAAGATTACTGTTCCATTTAGCTTTGTCGTAGTTGAAAACTGGCGCTGTTCTATAAAGGCAGTACGACCTTCTAAACTATCTAAGCGCGTTCCTAAAGTTGTCAGTTCAGTTCTAAACTCCTGGGTTAGTCTTTGCACCACCTGAAGGTCATTGTTGCTAATCCCATTTGTATTTGTGCCAGGGCGAGCAATCAAACTTTCTATCTGTTGAAAACAAGCATTCAAACCAGCAGCAAATTCATAGCGCGACAGTGCGCGACTACCACGATAAGCACCATCGGGATATCTCTGCAAACATTTGTATCTTTCTGCAAGGTTCCTGAGAGCTTCATAAGCCCAGTCTGTCGGTCGGACATCGCTTAACTCGGAAACGTTTGTTACGGGAACTACAGGAGCATCAGCATTATTATCAAGATTTTGCGACAAGACATCTGTAGAAGCCTGAATATGAGGTTGCTCTGCAACTATTTCTGGGTTGTTTACTGTTGGTTGAGAATCAATCTCAATAGTTGCTGTGGTATGTGCTTTAGCTTCTATATTAGTAACGGCTGGCGGCTCAAGAGTATTAACAGCAAGATCAGTTGTTTTTGCTGTTTGAAGCTCTAGCGTTGCGGGATCGGGCATTTCAGTCGCTAGTACGAAGCTATCCGCCGCGATCGCACTAGATGAAACAACCATCAATACTGCCAAACTAGCTGGACTACCTAGCAGGGAATTCCACATTTTAGACACGATCATTTTCCTCACACCAATATCAGCTTATGCACGAATTTACTCGCTGGTTTTAGCAAGAATGAGATCCATTCTTAATAAGCTATGCTAAATTATTCAATATTTGTCAATTGGTTCGGGGCCAATCTCTGGATGACCGAACAATAGATCGTATTCTCCGTTGTTTTTGTCAAAGTCAAACCAAACGACGTGAGCCAAAGCAGGTTAACTTAGCATCACAGGCAGCATGGCAATAGCCAGCAGCATCTCTGTTAAACGTTTTGTAACCATTTTGTTTCTCAATGGTAGATGGCTGTTTTGATCTGCGTGCTACTTGAAAAAAGTAGTTATTGCAGGGATTCGTGGAACGTCCATGTTTTTTGTTCCGATAAACTTAATTAGAAACTGTCCCTGGCATTTAAAGCAATGCCCAGAGAGGGCATTTTCTTTAGCGATATTTAAATTAATTCTGTAATAATTAGTGATGCTAACTCTATTTTTGTTTGATTTTGATATTTATCTAATTTTTCTAGCGTTACTTTAGGTTTAAATATTTTGAAACTTACGGAAAATGTTATATTTAAGTATACTCCATAAGCATTAACTAATACTATCCCCTCATCTATTTTTTAGACACTTCCTAGATATTGTCTTGCTACATAATCAGTCTTTTTACCTTTGTTTCTATCTCCTGTTTCATCTATGACTACTGTAATTGCATTCCCCTCTAATGCTCTTTTAATTTCCTGTAATCTTTTGTTTCTTAATTTTTCTACTGACCAATCTGAATTGGCTATAAAATGATGTAATGATTGTGCTGAATTTATACTTACAAATGAAGCAATTTCTGGTAATATTTTTTTATTTTTTTAATATAAATTCCCGAAAAGTGACAGAAGATGGATATTTCAATAATTTTAGGCATTGTTGAACTTGCTGGCTTTGCTGTAATTACTCAAACAAAAAACAATTTATTTTTAACCACTAAAACAACTTAATCCCCTCTGGGGGCATTTATTAAATAAGCGAATGCTCCCAGGGGGGATAATAAGTAAATTCCTGGCTAAATTCCCAGTAATTTATTAGTAAATTATTTAGTTAGATTCAAATTTATAACTTAAGTAAGAGGAGTAAAACAAATTCTTTTATTAATTTTTGTAAATAAGCAAACAATTTGGAAAAAAAGATTATGCAATTTGTAGATAGAAAAGAAGATCTGAGCTACAAACACTACAGTAGCGAGTGGAAATGGGGCTTTACTCCCAGTGCCGAAATTTGGAATAGTCGCCTAGCTATGGTTGGCATCATTGCTGCGATCGTTATTAATTTAACGACTGGTCAGGGTGTACTTCACTTTTGGGGAATACTATAACTCTAGATTGTTGGGTTATTAGCTTAATTACCCTGGAAATATTTTCAAGCTGTTGGTAAAAAGTTTTTTTAGGAGTTGATAAAATGGAATCTTTGCAAGAAAAAACCAAACAACCGTATACTGAAGCCGCAATTAATATTGAGCAAGGTTTTACGCCTAATGCAGAGGTCTGGAATGGTCGCTTTGCTATGATTGGATTCGTTTCAATCCTCATTATTGAGGTATTAAGTGGGGAAGGAATTGTTGACTTTTGGGGCAGTCTGCTAAGTCCTCTGTGGTAATTATTTAAGCGGGGATTGGTGACTGGTGATTCGGAATAATTCTTGAATTATCAGCACTTGGAAATTTGTTAAATCTAGCCAGGTGTAGGGGCGAGAAGCAGGCGCAAATCAAGTATTTACAGATACAGCACTTTGCATCTTGCAGGAGGTACGCCCCTCCCCTCCCCGCAGGGGAGGCATAGTGCGTTCGCTCATCGTGCCGGAGGCAATCGCTACGTTTAATCCCCTGATCATATGGTTTGCAATGGTCATATCCTAAATGTCGTTAGAGATAATGGACAAATGATTGAAAGAAACTTACTCAAGCTTATTCAAAGTTTATCTAGTTTTGAGTAGCCCAGCGGCTCACTGTCATTGAACGGTTAAAACTATCAGTAAAGTAAAAACCTGCGAACCGACAGGTCGGCGCTTCGCTATCGCAGCGTAACAAGGGCTAAAAATCTTTCATTTTCCAGTTTGTCCAGTTAATAATTGAGTTGATATTTAACCTTTAACAGTTAATAATTGAGTTGACTTTTAACTTGTAACCGCTAAGTTGATTTAAACCTGGAACAGTTGATTTCACTTTCCAGTTTTTACAGTTCAACCCGGTTTTTTCAGCCATATAACATCAAGCTCTCTTGAGAGCAATGATTACGCGATTTAGTACATTTTCGTTCCATTGCTCCTCACGGGCGAACTGCCACTGTTTCCAGCTTGGGAATTTCCAGTTTTGTAAATGGCGATCTCGCTGCGGTAATAAGGCTCCTGTCCAAATAGTCTGAGCCAGAAATGCTTCAGCAAACCCAGTCACCTCAGAAAGATTAGCTTTCGTCAAATTGGTCTGACTCAGATTTGCCTCAGTTAAACAACTTTGATGTAAATTTGCCAGAATCAGAAATGCCTTCGTCAAATTGGCTTGAGTTAAGTTAGCAGAACTGAGATTAGAGTGAATTAAGAATGCCCCCCTTAGATCGGCACGATGCAAGTTCGCACCAGTGAAATCAACGCTCATCAGAGATGCGCCACGCAAATCCGCACAGCTTAAATCAACGTCTTGCAATCGGATATCTCTGAGATAAATACCGCGCAGGTTTACCCCTCGAAAGTCGCGCTCTCCCCGCCGATATTGTTCCAGAAGTTCGTCTGCTCTCATGTTGGATGGTTTGACCAGATTGCTCGTGGTTTTGCACTTCGACATAATCTAACAGACCGCATCCAGTTTGACTATCCCGGCAAGGGGCATAAAAATCAACAATGGTCTGGTTTTTATGCCCCATTACTGATAGCGATCAAGATCACCTAGTTGCGCGATCAGGATCGCGTTACATATATTTACATTACGTTACATTTATTTACAGAGATGAGAAAGAAGGAAAAAACAGATGACTGCACACAACTACTTCGTTGACCAACAAGGACGCTTAGACAACTTTGCGTTCGAGCCTAAGATGTATGTAGACAGCAAATCTCGCGTTGGTTTTACCGAATATGCAGAAAAGTTGAACGGACGGTTAGCGATGATTGGCTTCGTCTCCCTCTTAGGGTTGGAAATCCTCACCCGACATGGCCTTGTGGGTTGGCTAACCAGTCTGTGGACAGCAACTCATTTATGAGCGGACAAAGACTTTCACAAATTAGATTTTAGGAAACCGAACATGAAAGCTAACTATTCTTTTGCTTCCACTGTTTTTAATGCTGACTTTAACAACTTTGCACCGATTACTGCTAATCAAGCATGGTCGTTGTTCTTTACCTTCGGTCAAAATGATGCCACGCTGGGAGATAATCCAGAGGTAGGAAGACTCTTTAATAATATTATGAGCGCAATTGTTACTGCTTCCATCTTAGGAGCTTGTATTTTCACATCCATTTAAAACAGTTAATTTATCAAAAAAGAATCCCCGTAGGATTGAACTGCAGGGGGATTCTTTTTTGTTACGCGACCTGGCAGATACTAACGTAAAGAGCGATTTCCCCAGCGATAACATTAGAACATAGAATTGACCCATTGACTGTCACAAAAACGACCGATTTTTTCGGCTTAATTGATAAGAAATACAAATAATAACTTTGCCTAGTTTGAATCATTTTAGGCAAAGTATGATGAAGATATATACCCAAGCACTTCTGACTTGACCCATGCTATCTATCGCCCTCTAACTTCCATTTTAGGCTCATATATTTTCTTCAAGTTTAATATCAGAAGCTTTGGGATTTTCTTCAAACACAATCCAGTTGTACCGGATTATGTAAACATATTTTAACTTTTGTAAAGATTTATGATAAGTTGGTTGGGGAGCAGAACTGTTAGCTGAGTTTATTGCTCCACGTTGGGTCAGTTGAAAACTTAGTGAGTTAATCCTCTATATGGCAATTACTATCGACTCCGCCCGTGGCATTTTCCCCAACACACTGTCGGCTGATGCCGTGCCAGCTCTAACTGCTCGATTCAACCAACTTAGCGCCGAAGATCAACTTGCATGGACATGGTTCGCTTTCTTGGAGATGGGTAAGACCGTGACGGTTGCGGCTCCTGGCGCAGCCAGTATGCAGTTTGCAGAAGAAATCCTGCAACAAGTCAAGCAAATGACATTTCCTGAGCAAACTCAGATGATGTGC
>DATNQB010000072.1 GCA_036702875.1 Oculatellaceae cyanobacterium
GTTAGATTTCGCTGCTTCGACAAAATTATTTTTAACTCCTCTGCTGTTAAATTAATTCTTTCTTGATAGTTTACCTTCATACAATATTCTTCCAACCCTCCCATTTATTGTTGCATTATTTTAGAAAAATGGTATTACTAGATAAAAGTTTTAAATATGAAAATAAAAGTCATTGTTTGGCAAGAAGAAGATGTTTGGTGTGCAACTGTTCCTGCTTTACCTGGCTGTCATACCTGGGGAGAAAGCTATGAACATTTAATGGAAATGGTTAAAGAAGCAATTGAAGGATGGCTAGAGGTAGCTAATGAAAAACAATTACCCACTGAAAGACAACAATTAGTGGAGATTTCACTATGAAATCAATTTCTAGCAAAAAACTATGTAAAATTATGGAGGAATTTGGATGGATACTTACTATAGTTAAGGGAAGCCATCATATTCACACTAAAGAAAATACTTCTGCTATTGTTGTTATTCCTGTGCATAGTAATAGAGATTTACCAATAGGAACTTTAAATGGTATCCTCAAAGATGCGGGATTAACTGAAGATGATATATAACAGCGTATTTATTGCAAAATACCTTGATAACTTGCTCCAAAGATTACCGAAATATTCTTAACCTTCATATTATTGCTTTGATTGCAGCTTTTCTTGAAAAATAACCTCCATGTCTTCATCTGGAAGATTATAGTGGTATTTAGGGTTATTTTCATTTCTCCGACTGATCAGCAGCTTAATTGCTTCGTGACAAGTAGATTCATTATGACGATTAGCTTTTATATAAGCTTTTAACTCGCTATTTGTCATATTTTGAATATTTTCGTTCATTCAACAAACTCCCAAATACCCTCTTCATTAATTATGATAGCGAATTCGTCGTTGATTCCAGCTTGAACATAAATAGTTTTTAACTGTGCGTCATAGCGGAAGACATTGATAGGTTGATACAAATTGGAAAGCATTTGACAAACTCTAATACCACCATACGCTTGTGCAACAGTTGGCAATTGTTCACCTCAAGAATTTCCTCTTAAATCTAACATTAAGTTATTTTTATTATATTTATAGAGAATTGCTAACCTAAAACCATATCAACCTTAAAAAATCATTTACCAGTAACTTTCTCAAGCTTTACGTTAAGATAATTTGACTATTAGAACGAAAAGAAGTTGCAGGAGAACATGATGCTAGAAGCATACCCTCAGCACGTTGCAGAACGGGCAAAGCTAGGTATTCCTCCCTTACCTTTAGATGCACAGCAAACTTCAGAATTATGTGAACTACTGAAAAATCCACCTGCGGGAGAAGAAGAAACACTATTAGAGTTGTTGCGCGATCGCATTCCCCCTGGTGTCGATTCCGCAGCGTATGTCAAAGCTGGTTTTCTCACTGCTATAGCTAAAGGTGAAATTACCAGTCCCCTAGTTTCGCCCATCTATGCAGTAGAGTTACTGGGAACAATGATCGGCGGTTACAACGTGCAATCATTGATCGACCTTTTGCAATTTAATCAAAATGCGGATCTACAAGCAGCCGCAGCAAAAGCTTTAAGCAAAATGGTATTGGTTTACGATGCCTTTCACGATGTTGAGGAATTAGCTAAAACTAACTCTTACGCCCAACAAGTAATCGAAGCTTGGGAAACTGCGGAGTGGTTTACATCTCGTCCTCCAGTACCAGAAGCAATTACTGTAACGGTATTTAAAGTACCAGGAGAGACAAACACCGACGACTTATCACCCGCAACTCACGCAACCACGCGCCCCGATATTCCCCTACACGCCTTAGCGATGTTGGAATCTCGGCAACCTGGAAGCTTAGAAACTATTGCAGAATTAAAGAAAAAAGGGCATCCCGTCGCCTATGTTGGGGATGTAGTGGGTACAGGTTCATCGCGTAAATCTGCGATTAACTCAGTGTTGTGGCATATCGGCAATGATATTCCTTTTGTACCAAATAAACGGGCAGGGGGGTATGTGTTGGGTAGTGCGATCGCGCCTATCTTTTTCAATACTGCTGAAGACTCCGGTGCATTACCCATTGAGTGTGATGTCAGCAAAATGGAAACCGGAATGGTGATTACCATCCATCCCTATAAAGGAGAAATCACCAACGAAGCAGGCGAAGTAATTTCCACCTTCACCTTAAAACCCGATACCATTCTCGACGAAGTACGCGCAGGCGGACGCATCCCGTTATTAATCGGACGCACACTAACCGATAAAATCCGTGTAGCGCAAGGATTAGAAGCCAGCCCTATCTTTACCCGTCCGCGTCCCCCAATAGACACAGGCAAAGGCTACACCTTAGCTCAAAAAATGGTCGGTAAAGCTTGCGGACTGCAAGGTGTACGTCCTGGTACATCCTGCGATCCAATTATGACTACAGTTGGTTCCCAGGATACTACAGGCCCGATGACACGCGACGAACTCAAAGAACTCGCTTGTCTCGGATTCAGCGCCGACTTAGTAATGCAAAGCTTCTGTCACACAGCAGCATATCCCAAACCAATAGATATCAAAACCCATCACGAACTACCAGATTTTATCGCACAGCGTGGTGGTGTCGCCTTACGTCCAGGTGATGGCATTATCCACTCCTGGTTAAATAGGATGCTATTACCCGATACCGTCGGTACAGGTGGCGACTCACACACCCGTTTCCCCTTGGGTATATCCTTCCCCGCAGGTTCCGGTTTAGTCGCCTTCGCCGCCGCATTAGGTGTCATGCCCTTAGATATGCCGGAATCAGTATTAGTGAGATTCAAAGGTGAATTACAACCAGGAATCACCCTACGGGATATCGTCAACGCCATTCCATATATAGCGATTCAAAAAGGATTGCTAACAGTCGAGAAGAAGAATAAGAAAAACATCTTCTCTGGGCGGATAATGGAAATAGAAGGACTGCCCGATTTAAAAGTTGAGCAAGCATTTGAACTCACCGACGCAAGCGCAGAAAGATCTTGTGCAGGATGCACAATTAAACTGAGTGTAGAAACAGTTTCCGAATATATCCGTTCCAACATTGCGCTGTTAAAAAACATGGTAGCGCGTGGTTATCAAGATGCCCGTACTATCATGCGTCGCGTCTCAAAAATGGAAGAATGGTTAGCCAACCCCGTATTAATGGAACCTGATGCCGATGCGGAGTATGCAGAAATAATTGAAATTGATTTAAACGAAATCAAAGAACCAATTGTTGCTGCTCCTAACGACCCAGATAATGTTAAGTTACTTTCTGAAGTAGCTAACGATTCAGTACAAGAAGTATTCGTTGGTTCTTGTATGACGAATATCGGACATTATCGCGCCACTGCGAAAGTATTAGAAGGGGAAGGCGCAGTTAAAACCCGCTTGTGGATTTGTCCCCCTACCCGCATGGATGAAACCCAGTTAAAAGAAGAAGGTTACTACGGCATTTTTGATGCCGCAGGCGCAAGAACAGAAATGCCTGGTTGCAGCCTATGTATGGGTAATCAAGCGCGGGTTGCTGATGGTGCAACTGTGTTTTCAACTTCTACTCGTAACTTTAATAATCGCCTGGGTAAAGATGCCCAAGTTTATCTAGGTTCTGCGGAATTAGCAGCAGTTTGTGCGCTGTTAGGAAGGCTGCCAAATGTGCAGGAATATCTCGATATTGTAGGTAAGAAGATTAATCCTTTTGCGGGTGATTTGTATCGCTATTTGAATTTCGATCAAATTACTGGTTTTGAGGATGAAGGGCGCGTTGTTTCTAAAGAAGAGGAAGCAGCTTTAGCTGGAGTTAAGTAGTATGATTTTATGGTGAGTCTTTGTGGCTCACCTGAATACTTTTTTTTGTCAAATGAGGTATGAGTATAACGCCAAAAATTAGAACAAATTATCACAGAAGGTCTTGATTTAGTCAGAGTTCCTCTCTCTCGATTTCCCGAAAATAGTATTTTAGTGCAATTTTTTGCTTATCTGAGTAATGTGCTATTTTTTATAAGCAATTATCGACAAGAAATTAGCATAACTTTAGAATTGCTATCCGTTGCCGAAGTAACTATGGACGAAATAGATGAAGCTGGACAGAGGTTGTCCACTATGCTAGGGGTTGTCCTAGAGAATAAAATGAGAGTCGAAAGTATTGTTAACCGCTTAAGGGAGTCATGATGAAAGAGTTACCTGATACCAAAACTTTGCTAGAGTTGCTTCAATCAGCTAAAGAAGCTGAAGAAAAAGCAAGAAGTCTTTATGAAATGGGGGGTACAGTTTCGTCAAGAATTAGAAACTAAGTTAGAAGAAAGGCAAAAGTTTGTGGAAACGCCACAAAAATAAAATATTTTAAAGGGGGCTAATTTTTAGGATAAATATAATGAGATTAACAAATGATTGAATTACATCCTGAGTTCCTTACCAAAAATGGACAAAAGGAATTTGCTGTGTTGTCTTATGAGGAATTTTTGAAAATTCAGGAATTGTTAAAAGACTTAGAAGATTTAAAGGATTTGAGAGCAGCTAAACAAGAAGAAAAAGATAGCCGTTCAGGATCTTTAAACGAGGTAAAAAATATGTTAATGTCTGAATAATGATCGCAGTTAATATGCTTGGTGTTTATGAACTAACCTTACTTTTTTACCTGACAAATCTAATAGATAATATGATATAGCATTTCCTAGTCTAGTGAGGTACAGTAACAGCAATGGGTAAACCAGTTTTTAATCTCATCTTGAGAGATTTGAGCAAAAGCAAATTGAAGAGCTTTAACTAAGTCAGAATAAGTTCTGGCACTGATTTGACGTAA
>DATNQB010000073.1 GCA_036702875.1 Oculatellaceae cyanobacterium
ATTGGAGTACAAGATTAGGCAAAAACCCTGAATTACCAAAGACGGTGACAACACTTCTGAAGTCACAGAAAGGGAAATGCGCCCACTGCGAATTACATTTCACAGAATTTTCGGTGATAGAAATTGACCACATCATTCCTAGATCGCGACTGGAATGCTGCTGTTAACATCCTGAAAGAAGCTTTGAGTACGGTAGGGCATACCGGAACTTGGATCTTAGATCCGAACGCTTCGGGAGATTTAGCCTCTACTCTGGCTGGAGCAATCCTGCTTGAGCAAGTTGGGTCTGTGAACGAAGAATCCTCGACCCTTTAGGGCTTAGGAGTGTCAAAGAAGATCTATTCTACTGCTCTATTTCAAAATCCTGTTTTGTCGCTCCGCAAACCGGACACACCCAGTCATCGGGAATGTCTTCAAAGGCAGTTCCTGGTTCAATACCGGAATCGGGATCACCTTGCGCTGGGTCATACACATACCCACAAATCGTGCATATATAGGTTGCCATAGAAATGATCTCCTCAAAATTTCCTTTATATTAAATCCCTAAAGAAATAATTTCATATTTCAATGATATTAATAGCGTAAAGTTTTCAATACTCCATATAAAATGCCCGTAGCAATTGTCAATACAATTAATAGTAAGTACACGCCACCAGGAAGAAACGTGAGAATACCAAATCCTCTTAAAAGATAGAGAGCTATAGTAATTCCTAATACACTGCTAAAAATATAAGCAACTAATTCAGTTTGAGACTTGCGAGATTGTCTCACAGGCTTATCCTCTAAAATATCCGCATATTGTAGCTGAAAATACATGAGTCTATCTTTTTATTCTGATTCACTTGACGCTACCTCAGCAGCACTTTTCCAAGGGGAAATTTTAATTAAAACGGGGATGCTCTGCACAGACGGTTCGCCAACGCATTCTATTTGGGGGGGTGCTGTCACCGCGCAGATGTACTTACCAAGAAAGCGATCGCACGTTTGGCAACATATCACAAATTATCCTCTGTGGGTAGATTACTTTCCCGATTTAATCCGCTCTGAGGTACTACCCACAACTTCTAACAGCTACAAACGTCTTTACCAAGTAGCACATAAAGCTTTCTTATTTCTAAGTGTGCAAGTAGAAATTTATCTTAATGTGTTTGAGGTTGTGCAGCAGCAAATTAGTTTTCGGCTGGAAAAAGGCAGTTTTACCGATTTTTATGCTGAATTAAAACTACAAGATGCTGGCGCGGGAACTGTGCTTACCTACTCAGTACAGGCAACCCCTACTATTCCAGTGCCATCGCTCTTTATTGAACAAGCAATGAAACTAGATTTACCAGCGAATATGCGGACAATGCGTGATTGTATTTGCGGTAGTTGAAAATGAACTACAAACATTTCCACAAAACAAACAACCCCTTGTAGGGGCGGGTTGCACATTCATGGCTATGCTTCCAAACCACTGATACATATAAACCCGCCCTGCCCTCAAGGATGATTAACGATGATTTATGCGTAAGTCCTAAAGCAATTTCATTAAAATATTAAGTAAGGTAAAGAAAGTTAGTATAAATTAGAGACAAACTAAGTGACAACTCCCACCACTAACCGCAAGCGGTGTATTGGGGGCTTCTCAAATTCACAAATGAGACTTGCTGCTTCACAGGCTGAGTAACCTCTAAGCCTCCACAGCCAGGAATCGGTAGTCCAACCGACCCAATTTTCAACAAATTAAGTGCCGAATTCCAATCTCTATCAATCGTGAATCCACACTCACAGCTATGAACTCGAACCGACAAATCCTTTTCAACTCTCACACCACAGCACGAACAATTGATGCTTGTTCCTCTGGGGTTGACTCAAAGAGTATGCTTGCCGCGTCTTACCGCTACTGCTTGCAATATCTCCAGAAAACCACCCCAAGCAACGTCAAGTATAGATTTAGCGAGTCGGGTTCTAGCCAATCCTCTGATATTGAGATTTTCAAAAATAATCAAATCATAAGTTTCAACCAGCCAATGTGTAACAAGATAGTGAAATTCCTTCCTCTGTCTAGCAACGTGCAAGTGAAGTCTGGCGATTTTACCTCGTTGTTTTTCATAACATTTAGATCCTTTTTGTTTACGAGCAAGCTGGCGCTGTCTTTGCGCTAATAAACCTTGAGCATTTCGATAATACTGAGGAACCTTTATGCTTTGTCCATCAGCCGTTGTTAAAAACTTTTCCAAGCCAACGTCTATACCTGTGGCTGACTTAATTTCATCAATTGGTTTATGAGTGGGAACTGTATTGTCTTCTAGAGCCAAACTGACATACCACCCATCGGCTTTCCTTATAAGCGTTGCCTGTTTGATTTCAAATCCATCCGGTATTGGACGATGCAATATAACTTTTATTTCACCAATCTTAGAAAGTTTAAGAGTATTACCGACTAAATATGCGCCTGCCCTGGGTGAATTGACACGAGGAAACGTAAAAGAACAAATATTGCCTCGCTTCTTAAATCTAGGGCGACCACCACGCTTCCCATTTTTATCAGGAATCAACCATCGCTTCCATGCTTTATCCAACCGCATTAAATTTTGCTGTTGACAGTCGGCATAAATGTTTTTGTAGTCAAGAAAAAGTTGTTTAGTTTGTTTGAGGTCAGCCGCCTGTGTATAGTAATCAACTTGATCCGGAATCTCACCAATTGGTTCTGAAATCAAGCTGCAACGGTCGATTGAGTTCCGGCTACGGTTTAAGCAGTCCAACCTTTGAGCGAGGGCATAGTTGTAGTGCCTCCGCAGCAGTTCGCCCCAGAGCGCCATAGTCGTCGCCTGTTCTGAAGTTGGGCAAAGTTTGTACTGGTAGGTGAGTAGCATAAGATTATTATACAGCACTTTTCCGTACAAGTATGATAACCCGCATAGATATCAGGCTCCCAGAACAAGAATTAGAAATTCTCAAAGCGTACTGTTCTCAAGAAGGTAGAACCCAAACAGATGTACTTCGTGAATACATCCGCAGTCTTAAGAAAAAAATTAGAAAAACTGGAGATTGATGCGATTCGATGTCGTATAAATCTCCCACAATTCCCCTCACCACCAAGCTATCGTTGTGGTGGGAGTACCCTTATGGAGGTTTAGATGGCGATATTTGGATTTGGTAAAAAACTTTCTGTCCCTAAACCAGAAGAAGCATTACCAGGCAGAGCAGAACCCATACCAGTACCCGCTCATCACTATGTCAACGGCAACCCCCTCAAGCCTCCTTTTCCTGACGGTATGGAAACGGCGATATTTGGCATGGGGTGTTTTTGGGGAGCAGAACGCAAGTTTTGGCAGGAAAAGGGCGTGTTTAGCACCGCAGTTGGTTATGCAGCAGGATTTACGCCTAACCCCACATATCAAGAAGTCTGTAGTGGGCTAACTGGTCACAACGAAGTAGTGTTAGTTGTTTTTGACCCAAAAGTAATCAGTTATGAAGCGTTGCTGAAAGTATTTTGGGAAAACCACAACCCTACTCAAGGTATGCGCCAAGGTAATGATACGGGTACTCAGTACCGCTCTGGAATTTATGCTTATTCAGAGGCTCAAAAGCAGTTAGCTATAGCAACGCGGGATGCTTATCAGCAAGCACTGACAGCAGGAGGCTATGGCAATATCACTACAGAAATTCTTGATGCGCCTGAGTTTTACTATGCAGAAGGCTATCATCAACAATATCTCGCTAAAAATCCTGGTGGGTATTGTGGTTTAGGTGGTACAAATGTGGCTTGTCCCATCAGTCCCTTATCTGTCAAATAATTCTTCTGAAGTAGCAGACAATTAGGGGATTTAATCTTTGCAATTTGTGTGATTAACCCCTCCTCGTCAATGGGGAGGGGAGTTTTGTTTTTAACTAAGAATGATGACGAGGGGCTGTTAGAACTTCCCAAGCAGCTTTGGCAGCATCAGTTAAGCGATCGCCAAATGTGGAAACTTCCTTAACAATCGACTCCCAGTTTTTCTTTGCTTCCATTTCGATCAGTTTCAAAGAGTATTCAATCCGATCTTTTTCTAGCAAAGGCTGATTGGTTTCAATTGATACTCTGGCTTGAGTAATTGCTTCCCGTGCTTTATTTACAGCAGTAAGATAAGCGTCCTGGCTAAGATGACCAGCAGATTGAGCTTCTACTTGCGCCCGCTTTTTAATAGCATCAATCAGTGCCATCACTTCACGCTTGAGGTCTTCAGGTTCACCAGCCATATTCTCATTGACTAAATTTCTAGTTTCCTGGCTGACTTCCACAATTACAGATTCTTTATTAATCGTGGGTTCGTTAGTCATATCGGTTTCTCCTCAAATAAAATTAATTGCAGTGATTTGAAAAAAGTTTGTTGTAGTTTAACTGTCAAAACTCAATAGCTATGTAAGTAGCTAGAAACAGGTTTTAACAACCCTACATTAAATTAGATGTATATTTCGGTAGTTATTGTTCCAATTAGACAATTGCTCTCTATCTAATAGATAACATTACTTGACTTTCATTGCCTTCATTCTATCGACTTAATTATAAAAACCTTTGATAATAAGTCAAACTTTAAGTGTGAGACAAGATTAGGATGCTAGAAGATCCGGCTATCCGCAATCCTATTGCCATCAGTTTAGGCGCGATTGCTGGCGCGTTAAGTCGCTACTACATTACGCTGTGGTTTACTAAAACCTTTGGTACTGGATTCCCATACGGCACTTTTTTCATCAATTTAACTGGCTGTTGTGCAATGGGGTTTTTCGCCACTCTGGTATTAGAAAGGTTTGTCAATATTCCCCCAGAAATCAGATTAATGGTAACAACTGGCTTTTTAGGCGCTTATACTACTTTCTCGACGTATGGATTAGATACGGTTACGCTGATGCGCGAAGGCACTTTGCAAATAACTGCTTTTTACTGGGCGGGTAGTGCTGTACTAGGGATAATTAGCATACAACTAGGTATAACTCTAGCCCGTTGGTGGCAATAGCTTAAATGGGATAGATGGGGAAGAGGCGAGAAATGTTGCTCAAGAGTAATGTACACAGACTTAAATATTACATATAACTTAATCACAATCTCCAATCCACACATTCAGTGAGTCTACTTTGACTGACACTAACATTCTCACCCAGACAAAATCGCGCACTCAAATTAGGCTACAGTTGCGATCGCAACTACAATTGCTGCTAGATCAACAAAATTTGGAAGCATCCAAAGCATTGCTGCTGGGAGTGCAACCTGTAGATATAGCCGAAGCAATTGCAGGTTTACCGCAAACTATGCAGGTAATCGCTTTTCGTTTGTTACCTAAAAATAAAGCTATTGAAGTTTATGAATATCTTGACTCTACAGTACAACATTCACTGATCACAGAATTTAAAAATCAAGAAGTCCTTGATATTGTCGATCAAATGTCGCCAGATGATCGGGCGCATTTATTAGATGAATTACCAGCTAAAGTAGTTAGCCGTTTAATTGAACAACTCAGTACAGAGGAACGCCAAGCTACAGCACAATTATTAGGTTATCAAGCTGCTACTGCTGGCAGAATTATGACACCTGAGTATATTTCTTTAAAAGATAATTTTACAGTTACTCAGGCATTAGAACGCATCCGCAATTTAGCCAAAACTACAGAAATTATCTATTACTTATATGTTACCGATACAAATTTCGGCTTAAGTGGAATTGTTTCTTTACGTGATTTAGTCACGGCTCAACCTGAGCAAACTTTGGGTGAAATTATGACCCGTGATGTAGTTTTTGTAAATACAGATACCAATCAAGAAGAAGTAGCAAGATTAATTCAACGATATGATTTTTTAGCAGTACCCGTAGTTGATAGTGAACAACATTTAGTAGGTATTGTCACAGTTGATGATGTGATGGATATTGTTGAACAAGAAACTACTAAGGATATTTATGCTTTGGGGGGTGTACAGGCGGGCGGTGATAGTTATTTTCAAACTAATTTAATTACAGTTGCACGTAAACGAGTTGTCTGGCTGTTAATTTTGCTACTTACAAATACTGTCACTGGCTCAATTATTAAATCTCAAGAGGATCTCTTGCAGCAAGTGGTAACATTAGCGGTGTTTATTCCCTTACTTACTGGTACTGGGGGAAATGTGGGCGCACAATCATCAACAGTGGTAATTCGCGGTTTAAATACTGATGAACTGCAAGCTATGGGAGCAACTAAAATTGTTTTTAGAGAAGCGATAGCTGGAGCAATTTTAGGCGTTACACTGGGAACTTTGGCGATGGTATGGGCTTTTTGGTTGCAGGGAAATTTGTTTGTTGCTATCGCTGTAGGTGTTAGTCTAGTTGCGATCGCTATTTTAGCTTCTGTTACTGGTTCTGCATTGCCGTTTCTGTTTCGTTCCCTCGGCTTAGACCCAGCCTTGATGTCTGCTCCTTTCATCACCACAGCAGTTGATGTCTTAGGAGTCTTAATCTATTTTAACATAGCACGACTGATTTTAAACTTATAACAATCAATTAGCCAGTACCCGATTACTTTTGCGCTTGGAATTGATAGAACCAAGTATTTTTGGATTTACCATAACTTAAGGCGCGGGGTAAGCATCTAAAAATTGATAATTAAACTTCTTGCATAACTCAAGTTTGAGATAATTAACCACAGATGCACACGAGATTTACACTGATGTAGTAACTAATTTTTGCAATAATTCTCTTGATTGATCAGTATTCACAAATAAGTCCAATGTTAGAGTTATCTCGTTGGTTACAATTTGCAGAAATTTTATCTATAGCTGCCTCAGTCGTCGGGGCATTTGTTGCTGTGACGTTAGGACATATCCTTTATGCAACCGTGCCAATAGCTATTTCTTTATTACTAAATCTAGTTAACAGATACTATTTAGAGCAACGTAATAGAAAACGGCTCAAGGTAGCCATTAACCGTATAAATCAGGAATTATCAGCACATATTCAAGCATTAGAACAAAAAAACTTAGAAACGCGGAATTTAATTTTTCAACAAATCCAAGCAGAAATTTATGCTTTCAAGTCAGAAATGGCACAGCATCTTTCCCAAGATGAAGCTCTTGAACTTGTACCAATATACGATAAAATTTTAGAACAAAAGCGATTAATCCAGTTTTTAAAGGAGCAATCTACCAGCCTGGAAGAATCTTTAAATCTTGTAATTGAGTACCTTAAAAATTTATCATTACCACCAAGAGTAGAGTTTTTAGAAAAAACTATTTCACAACAATCTCAAAGCATTGCTACTTTTCCTAACCAATTGGCACTCATCACGGCGCGTCTTGATTCTATCCAAGCACAAACCATTGCACAGGAAGAACCTTATTTAAAAACAAAAATTCCTTCACCAGGGGATGATTCTGAAGAATTAATCATTGTAGAGCCACAGGAAGTAATTCCTCAACAATCTCAAACATGGAGTTGTATACATACAATTATCGGGCATTCTGACTGGGTGCGTTCTGTAGCAATTAGCCCCAACAATCAAACTTTAATTAGTGGTAGTTTTGATAAAAAAATCAAAATTTGGGATTTGGCTAGTGGAGAATTAATCAATACTTTGTCAGGACATACCAAAGCAGTATTTTCTGTTGCTGTTAGCTTAGATGGAAAAATTATTGCTAGTGGTAGTAGGGATGAAACAATTAATCTGTGGGAGATGGATAGCGGTAGATTAATTAATACTCTCACTGGTCATAGTGGTTCAGTGCGATCGCTCTTGCTGAGTCAAGATGGACAAACTTTAATTAGTGGAAGTTTTGACAAAACCATTAAGTTATGGGATTTATCGACAGGAGAGTTAATTAATACTATTACTGATAATATAAATCCAATTAGTGCGATCGCACTTACCCCTGACAACCAAATTGCTAGTAGCGGCGAAGACGGCATCATTAGACTATGGGGACTGCAAACTGGTAAATGCAGCAGTATACTTACGGGTAATCTCAGCAGTGTAGAGTCAGTTGCAATTAGTCCAGATGCTTATATTGCTGCTGGTAGTGTCAACGGTATGATTAGCCTCTGGCAATTGCCTACAGGATTATTAATTAACAGTTTTAAGGGACATTTAGGACAGGTAACATCTGGAGTATTCAGCTTTGATGGGCAAACTTATATAAGTGGTAGTTCAGATGGCACAATTAAAATTTGGCATAAAGATAATAACGGTAAATTCACCGAATCGCCTTTACAGATTCTTGCCAATGATAACAGTAGCTCTGTAATATCTATTGCTATTAGTGCCGATGGTAACATCTTAGTTTCAGGTAGTTCAGATGGCACGATCAAAATTTGGACACTTAATTAAATAATAGATTTGTTTGGAAAATAGGGAGGAGGGAAGAGAGAGGGATAAAGAAATTGTCTGCCCAACAATTTATAACTCTGATGGTGTATCTGGTGCAACTTCAATACCGCCTTGTTGGATCAGATTTTGTTGATCGGTAATTAAATCACTAAGTTCATTAAATGTAACACCCATGCGATCGCACGCTTTTTTCAGTTCCATTTGAAAAGTTCTAATATCTTGACCATAACCGCATAACTCAGCAGCAGTTTCAACTCCTTGCTTGGCGTTAGCTTTAGCACAATCAACTAAATCTGTATCTTTAAGAGGTATAGGTGAAGCCATATATATTTTTGTAAGAATTATCTAATAGCAGAATAATTGAAGTTCTGCTATAGCTAATCCCTCTGGAGTTAGAAAGTTAAACAATCTACAACACCTGTAAGCATTACAAAATATTGTCAAGCAGTTATGACTGCTAATTGATAATTGTTAATTGTCAACGTTGCCAATATTTGTAAACTGCATTAGCAAGGGTGACAACACCAGTAAGAATTGCAGATTCATCAACTTGAAACTGTGGATGGTGCAATGGGTAGTTATTTCTGTCAGGATACCCGACACCCAAGCGAAACATCATTCCAGGCGCGTGTTCTAAATATAGAGAAAAATCTTCTGCACCTAATGAAGGCTCTGGTAAAATTTGAACGCGATCGCTTCCCCAAGCTTCTCTTGCTGCTCCCTCCACCAACTGCGTCAGCATAGTATCATTTTGTACAGAAGGCACACCCCGCTCATACTTCACTTCACAGGTAGCGCCGTAGGTGTGGCAGACATTTTTAACAATCTGCTCAATCCATTCTGGTAAATTGGCGTGGGTTTCTGGATGTAGCGATCGCACAGTTCCCACCAACTCTACATGATCTGCGATCACATTCGCTGCCCTGCCGCCATTAATTTTACCAATAGTTAACACTACCGGACGCAAAGGATTCTGTGTACGACTGATAGCTTGCTGAAGCGTAGTAATCACTTGTGAAGCAATCCAAATTGCATCAATTGCCTCATGGGGACGCGCACCATGCCCAGATTCTCCCATAATTGTAATTTCTAAATGATCTGCCGCCGCCGTCAACGCGCCATAGCGAATACCTACCGAACCTGCGGGGATAGAAGGGAAAACGTGAACGCTCAAAATCCCGTTGACTTTTTCCATCACGCCATCTGCTACCATCCAGCTAGCGCCTAAAGAAATTTCCTCTGCTGGTTGAAATAAAAACCGCACATTTCCTGGTAAGTTTTCTTCAAGCTGCGACAGTACCATTGCCGTACCTAAACCTACCGTCGTGTGAACATCATGCCCACAAGCGTGCATAATTCCTGGTTGACGGGAAGAAAAATCTAGTCCTGTGCGTTCAGTAATGGGCAACGCATCCATATCTGTACGAATTGCCAGCAACCGCGAGTCTGTACCATCACCTTTTAATTCCCCGACCACACCAGTTTTACCCACAGATTCTTGCACATGGATACCGCAAGAAGACAGCACACCAGCAACATAGGCGGCAGTTTGGTATTCTTGACCGCTTAATTCTGGGTGGGAGTGAATGTGGCGACGGATTTCAATTAAGCGTGGTGCTAGTTTTTCAGCTATCTCTTTGATACGGGTCAGCATTTATTAAATAGTTGATTAAGAATTCATTAAGCTGTCCCTATGATAAAAGTGACTGGGGGGTAGTGGTAAATTTTGCTGGGGATGTATAGCTCTAGTTTGAAAAATTCTGATTATTCAGCTGATCTATAAAGTTTTGTAAAAATAATTTCAATACATAAGGACAACCCCATGTCACTCAAGTTTGAGGAGAACAATGTTAACGGGTTAATCTTACCTGTACCTTAGCGTAAAGAGTTTAATTATGTAGGTGCAACCTAATCCGCAAAAATCAATCGACAAAGTATGATTTTGTACTTTGAAATCTTTCAACTACCTGAGAACTGCCCAATCTTGGCAAGCACATTAGCTGAATTGGAGATCCAAACGATCCGAACAAATCGCCTTACTCACCACCTACTTACTACTAACCTTCTTAAAGGCTGTTTAACTTACTTGGGCTTTTCGTAACATAATTAGCAACTACACCTAGAGTTTGTAAGCCAAAAGTGTTTAATTGATTTATAACTTGCTTTAGTGTAGACTGCTTAGTCTTGTTTATTCCTGCAACCATCAATATACCATCTGTATGAGTAGCTATAAAATTTGCATCCATAGCAGCAGAAAGATGTGGTGTGTCATAAACAACCAAATCAAACGTTGCCTGAAAGTTTTCCATTAGATACTGCATTTGAGCAGACCCTAGTATTTTGCTAGAGTTCGGCAGGGCTTGACCAGAAGTTAACACAAAAAGATTATCTACTTGAGGCGATCGCATAATCGCTTCATTAGGAGCCATTTTCTTAGAAAGCAGGTCGCTTAAGCCTTTATAATTCGTTATGCCCAACATATTGTGGATCTCAGGTTCATGAAAATTAGCGTCTACCAATAAAACGCGCTGACCTATAGATGCTGCAGTTTCGGCTATGTGTAGAGCGATCGTGGACTTGCCATCTCCATCACAAGCTGAACAAATTGTCAAGGAGCGAACTGGTTGATCGGAGAAGAGAAAACGGATGTTGGCGTAGAGTGAATCGAATGCTTTTAAGAAATAATTATTACCACTAACTTCCTCATTTCCTGCAAGATCCCCCTCTAAGGCGGTTGCATCCGGTGACTCTTGAATACTTTTATCGAGGGGAATTTCTCCTAAAACAGGCAATTTAACCGCATCTTTCAGGTCTTCGGATGTGTAGAAAATATCATAGTACTTTTCTAAAAGTACAGCAGCTACTATACTCAAAGCCAAGCCTAACATCACTACCATCATCAGCTTCTTGCTAGAATCACCCTTTTCGGATATGGGAAGACCAACCGCATTTATAGCTATCTGAGGCGGAGAAACCAATTCCCAAGGCACTTGATTTTGAGCGGACTCAACTCGCAGTGTTTCTCGCTGACTCAAAAGTTGGTTAAGCGTCTGGGTAGTAAGCTCTAACTGTTGCTGTATCGCTGTATACTGCCGTGCCACATCGGGAAATTGCCGCGCTGCTTGCTCAAAAGCATCTTTACTCTGTGCCAGCGCCTGATTGCGAACCTGTAGGGTTTGTATTTGGTTACGTGTATCTACCAGTTGCTTAATAAGTTCTAAACGAACCGTACTTTGTGATCCCAGCCCTTGGAAGTTCTTCGATGTATTTAGTCCTTGTTGCCCTACAATTCTTTGTGATTCCTGATTCAGTAAAGCTATTAAACTTTGCCGTTTGGCATCTAGGGCTTGCATAGGTGGACTCTCTGCCGTAAATCGGGTGGATTCTACGGCAATCTGACCTTCTACTTCCCTGAGTTTGCCAACTGCCTCTTGATATATAGGATCTTCACTCAAAGCCGATGCTGCAATTGCTTCATCGGGGGTTAAGTTTAATTGTTTATTTAAGTTCGTGTAGAGACTACTTAACTCTTGTAGCTGCCTTTGGACTGCTGATTTTTCTCCTGCGATTTGACGAGTTTGGGCAAATAATTCTTCTCCATTTTGTTTAGGATCGGTCAGCTTGTACTGTCTTTGCAGTATCTGTAGTTGCGATTGCAGGTTATCTACTCGTTTTTGCAACGCGGGGGTTTGGCTGTCAATAAACTTCACTCCCTCGCCAATGCGACTTCTGCGTTCATCAAGACTGTATTTTAAATATTTTTCAGCAATTTTTTCGAGAACAAATTGAGCTATTTTGGGATTTTGGTTTTGATAAATAACTTGAATAATCTTTGTATTATCAGATGGAGTTTTTCCTACTCGTCCAACCATTAATCCCTGTCTTAATTCCCCATAGTTAAAACTGGGATACTGTGTTTGAACTTGCTGAACAATTTCAGACAGCATCTTCTGACTCTGTAAAATCGCCACCTGAGTTGGATAGTCCACACTAAAGTTAGGCGCTTGTTTCTCTGAGCGAGTAATGGCACTGGGATCGTTACTTTTTGCCTCATTTGTTATAGGCTCGACTAAAAGCTGAAAGTCACCTTGATATAAAGGCGGTTCCTTCCCCAACAAAAGCACGGCTGCAACAGTTGCTAAACTTGTAACCCCAGCTATCAGAACAGCTTTCCGCCGAATAGTCCTCCACAGGGGAAGCAGATTTACTGTTTTTTGCGACGGAGAAATGTACTCATCTTTGTCTATTGATGGCAATTCCTGTAATTGTCTGACTGGCTTGATATTCGGTAAAACTTTAATCTTAGAGGTTTGTTCGGTTTCCATTTTTTTTTCTGGCTTAGATGAATCTTTTACGAAAAACCTACGAGTGATTATCAAAATTTACATAGTAGTTGGCAGAATTACCCTGAAAGTGTTATTTATTTATTTTGGCTTATTGTAGCTAAAACGCTAAGAGTTAAATATCTATCTTAGCTAAAAAATCGTTGCTGAGGAGTGTCCACTGAGACAAATAATATTAATATATACAGCTTGCTAGGCTCTTTTCAGGAAATAATTAGGACGCATTTGGTATCAGATATACTGGCATAGATGCGCTCTACTCTAATTAGTTGGTAGATAACGTCTACTAAAAAATTAAACAACGATTTGTTAAGGGTGAGGATAAAAAATTATCCATTAAATAGCAAGAGACACATAAGTAAATCTACGAGTATTAACTGCACTTCTTCTACCATCTTCTCCCTTCTACGCGAGCAGCGCAATGTGGATATTACGGAGATACCCATTTAGTAGCTTTTTTATTCAAAATATTTGTATAAAAATCAGTATTTTTCCCTATAACCCTAACCCTTGCCACCAGAATTGATAGAAGTTGTAAGCTAACGCGCATTGAAATTGTACATTTTTAATTGAGAAAAAAGTTATCAAATTCTCTTCCGCTCTCTCCTCTCTCCTCCCTTTATCTCCCTAAAACATACAATGCGCGAAACACAACAGCTTAATACGGGGATGCTCAATTTCATTTGCGTGTTTTCACCCACATTGTGATCAATACAAAGCCAGAAATTAATGCTGCCACGATCCATTTAAGAGATTTTTTCAGCAGAACGTTGCGCGACCTTCTTTGCTCTGCTTGAGTTTGCACAGTTAAGGCATTTTCAGCTTCGGCAACTTTTGCAAGTAGTTGCTTTTTTAATTGCTCAGGGTTATTACTGTTGAGATTGCTAGCTGGGAGTTTAAGCAGGTTTTGCAGATTTTCCAATTCTGGCGCGGTTGTCGCGTTGGTGATTTGGCTTTTTACCTGTTGGATTTGAGTCTGCTGTTGGCTGAATAGCCCAGCAGCTTGTTGCTCGTTTTGAGCGTTTAGTCGCAAAGTGTCACTGATAAATAAAGGCACCATTAAGAAAAATAGCAGTCCCAATACCAGGGAAAGCTTGGATATAAAATTTCTCCGCAAAGGTTTTGTTTCTGAATATAAAATTAGACCTAGCGCCAACAAAGGTAAAGGAACACGCTCTATCACATTTCCTAGCGCCTCAAATTCCCAGGCAGGGTCGAGAAACTTCGGTGGTATAAAAATATCAAGAATATCAAATAATGTTAAACCTAATAGGCTGTAGCCGACTAGGGCAAGCAGAGAACTCGAATCCCATTGAGTTTTTTTTGATGCAGTCACAGGGGGAACCTTAATTTTACATGAGTACTATGGGCGGAAATTTACCTATTTAGGAAAGCGGGGACTCCACCACTTATACCAGGAAAACCAAGCGGTTTCTAAGTTGTGGTACGCTGTCTCTGTTGAGGAATCATTTAAGGGTATAGACAAATGACTCCAAAGGCAACGCCGCTCCCGCAAGGATTGGTCAGCGATTAAATAAGCCAGCAGGCGATTGAACTGCAACTCATAACGCTTCCTATTGTCGATAAATTGTTCAGAAGTAAAGGTACTGCTTCCCCGTGCATTGATACAGGCATCTAGGTACGCTCTTTCCTGGTCAACATAGACACCGTAAAAACCTACCCCTGGTTGCTGACGTATCCTCAGCGTAGGTTCAGCAGTGGAAAAATTGATAGAAGTATGCTTACCTATAAGCTGCTTAATATTTCCATCAGTTTCAATGACGTAGCGAATATCTATATCTAGTGGTAGTTGATTCTGAATATAGCGATACTGCTTTCCAGGCATACGCAAATTGCGTCCTGGTAGAGCCTTGCTCTCTATTAGCTGCCATTGTGGTAGTGGCACCACAGAGGGAAACTCAAAAGTAGTTGAGGTATCCTTGACAATAGATGGATCTAAGATGACCTTGCCCAGAACCAAGATAGCAAAGGCATTGGTGATGACTAGCAACGGCATTCGCCACTGTTTCAGGAAGCTCATTTATCAAGGTCTTTATATCGGTTCGGGATTAGCAGGTTCATTTTCAACTAAAAAATAGCAAAACACCCCGAATACTACTACCGACATCAGCACAAATAGCTGGGCACCATTGCCATCATGCCAGTAGTGAAATGCTTCTTCTTGTGAGTTAGTGATTAAAACAGTTAGTATAGCAACTCGCACTGCATTGATTATAAATCCCACAACGACACCTACAACAGGCACAAAAATCTTTTTTGCTAAGTCAGTCGGGAAGATTACTATAAAAAACATTGCTAACTGCCATAATAAAAGCATATTAACTAAGCCAGAACACTGTTGTAAAACTTCTACGCTTCCGGTGTTCAGGACAATATTAATTCCTTGGAAATAAGCTTTAAACCCAAAGTGAGACAGTATATATGTGGCAAAGTTAGCTGTCAGGTTAGATGGGTCAAATAACTGTGAAACTAAACTCTCAGGTATGCTTAAAACTACTATAAGTAGTAGTTCTTGCCCATATTGCTTAAATCCTCTAAATCCAGAAGCAAGCCACATCAAACCTAGTGCTGAAAGCACAGGCGAAAAGGCAAACAGCAGCGACACCCTAGCGGTAAATAGACTCCTGAGAAGTATAAAAGCAATGAGTCCTAATCCCATCGAAGTAGAGAAAACGCCACTACTTAAGTTTAATGTGTGACGTTTTTTCCATAACTGAGATAAGACAACACCCCATAAAAGTAGACTAAAACTTAGATAGATAAAGTCTCCAGTAAGCTTCATCTGCAAGCTGAGGTTGATAGCTATTAAGCCTCCCGCTAAAGTTAACAACCAGAATTGGTAGGTGTTTAGAGACTTAATTAAGCTATGGTTAATTGTCCTCATAGTTAAACTAAACTACGTTCTTGATCCTGAGTTGCAACAACTTGAAGATTTTTCCGCTTTTTGCTTCTATACAAATAACCAAATCCTAAAACAAGTACAGGTACTAAAGCTGATTCAGCTTCTGGAACTGAGGCTAACGCCGAGCCGCCTGGCTTAAAACCACCTGGGTCTTTATAGCAGGTTGAGCCAATACACGCTGACGTTACTGGTGTATTAGGTGACTGTAAAAATACAGTGAAAAGGTATTTGTTATTAGGAACAGCAGCATTGCCATAAGAAGCGGATCTGACTGCTTGAAATATCTGTGTTATTGTTTGACGTCCATATTCATCAAGCACCAGACCATCTTCTTCCTCTACTGTAGGATCTACATCATTAAAATATCTTTGGTTAGCAGAGTTTGTAGTGGGAGCATTGGTGCCTGTAATGGTTGGCACTGTTGGATTTGCAAAAGTGAAACTTACTTTCGTACGGTTTGTTGAACTGGTTGAGGTACTATCGCCTGGTTCTAATAAAAGAGAAAAGTTAAAGGCATATGCAATATTACTATTAATTGTTGTTTGGGATTTACTGTCAAAAAATAGCTTGAACGCCTGTGCAGGGCTGCTAAACATAGCTAAACTTGAGCCAGCCAATCCTAAAATTACAGCCAATTTCATCAGTTTCATCTCAATTTCTCCAAATTAATAAAAATACAATGGATAACTTGTGTGTCTGGGACTAAATTGCCTAATTTACTGCGTCAACTGAATTCATTTAATAGGATGTCATCCCCACAAAAATTTGTTTAAACGCCTGTAAAAACCCTGTTCGGCAATTTTTTACAATCTCATACACCTTGCCCAGTTTCATAAAAAATATTCAAAACAAGGTATAAATATCCGAATGCTTACTGAGTATGGCAAGGAGCAGTAATTTGCTGTTGCTGTGAATAACCCAGTTGTAGATGCTATTTCCCTAATTATACCTATGTAGAGATACCTGTCAAGTTGTAAATCATACTTTCGATAGATGTATGCTAGAATACATTTTCCAAAAACATCAGTGATTTTACGGGTATGTTTAAGAAAAAGTCCGTATATACAGCAAAAACTAGCCCATTTCAAGCAGGGAATATTTCCGCACGGACGTTTTTGGTAAAAATTTAGTTTGTCCCAAAGGTTTGCAGCAAAAGCTAAGGCGCATTTCATTTGTAGGTTTTTAACTCTTGAGAAAAGTGATCAAACCCTCTTGTCCTCTCTCCCTAAAACATAAAATGCGCGAAACACAACAGCTGATTAAGTTTGCCTTGCTGATTAAGTACAGGCATGGCTTTAGGTTGGTCGGTAATTCGCCCAACTTCTTTAGCTACAGCGGTTCCTGCTGTTATGAGGCACAGTAACAGCAATGAGCAAACCAGTTTTCTAGATATTGAGGTCACTTAGTGTACTTCAATACAGCAGGAACCGCTGTAAGTAGTTCCATTTAGTTAAACCTAAAACCCCACCCCCCAGCCCTTCTCTATCCACAGGCAGGGGGAGATTTTTGATTTTATGTTTATTTAAGGTGGAGCTACTTAGTGACAAAAAAGCTTTAAATGGCTAACTGGCTGGCTAATCTGCTTTTAAGCTTTTTATACCGATAAAAAAATATTTCAGTAATTTCTCGGATTTTTATATTTTGGCTGATTCGGTATTGTATATTTAATTAAGCCTCTACCATAAGAATGATATTTGCCGCCTGAAAGCCTACTTAAGTGAAACTTTCAGAAAAATAGCCCATAACAACTTCAAAAACCTCTAAAGCTTGCGCCAAAAGAGTTTTTATGTTATGTGCGAAAAAATTTAAAGATTATACATACAGACGTACTAGCTAGCTGGGTAAACAAAATATGCTTTATTCTCATAACTCTGGAATTATTAATGATCTTTTGCAGGCAAGTAGCTTTACAAGTCTGTACCTATTTAGAATTTTATTTAAAAGAATATGTGATATCTGTTTTGCGGCTTTATTAATAATTTTGACAGCACCATTATTTTTGTGTATTGCCCTGCTCATAAAACTAGATTCCCCCGGAGCAGTTTTTTACAAGCAGGAACGTATGGGTTTGCATAACAAAATTTTCACCATTTGGAAATTTAGGACAATGGTTGTTGATGCAGACGAAAGGCATAAAGAATTAGAACAATTAAATGAAATGAAGGATGGTGTTTTATTTAAACTCAAAGATGATCCAAGAATTACCCGTGTAGGTAAGTTTTTGCGAAGTTCTAGTTTAGATGAATTACCACAATTATTTAACGTCTTGCTGGGAGATATGAGCTTAGTTGGCCCTCGACCTTTTGCTCTCAGGGATATAGAAAAAATTTCTAAGCGTCACTACATACGTCACGCAGTATTACCTGGAATAACAGGGTTTTGGCAAGTTTCTGGTCGCTCAAACATTACAGATTTTGAACAAGTAGTACGTTTAGATACTTACTACATTGAAAACTGGTCAATTTTATTAGATTTAAAGATTTTGCTGAAAACAATTGTAGTTGTTTTGAAGAAAACAGGCGCTTACTAAATTTGCTTCAAGTCAGAAATTGCCAGGAGGTAAGTTGTGAGTCGAGTTGGATTAGTTGCAATCGGACGAAATGAAGGTCAACGCCTGCGCGAGTGCTTGACTTCAGTGATCCCAAAAGTAGCACATATAGTATATGTAGATTCTGGCTCTACCGATGGCAGTGTCGACTTGGCGCGATCGCTCAATGTAAATGTGGTAGAACTCGACTTATCTACACCTTTTAGTGCTGCACGTGGCAGAAATGCAGGGTTTGATTATCTGCTGCAAGCATATCCCCAGATTGAATTTGTCCAATTTGTTGATGGCGACTGCGAAGTAGTTGAAGGTTGGTTAGAACGCGCCAAAGCTGAACTTGAAGCCCAACCTAATATTGCGATCGTCTGTGGTAGGCGGCGTGAGCAATATCCGCAACTATCGGTTTACCATCGCTTGTGCGATATCGAGTGGAATACACCGATCGGCGAAACTAAGGCGTGTGGTGGTGATGCCATGATGCGCGTACAAGCTTTCAGATCAGTAGGCGGTTTCAATCCTACTGTGGTTGCTGGTGAGGAACCAGAATTGTGTTTGCGGCTGCGCCAGCAGGGATGGAAGATTCTGCGCGTAGATGCCGAGATGACCTTGCATGATGTGCAAATGCTTCATTTCCACCAGTGGTGGAAGCGTGCTTTGAGAGGAGGTCATGCCTATGCAGAGGGTGCTTGGTTACACGGTAATACTCAGGAGCGTCATTGGGTTAAGGAAAGCCTGAGTATCTGCTTCTGGGGGTTGCTCTTACCGTTGCTGGCATTGGGGATGGTATGGACAACAGATGGCTTAAGCTTATTGCTTTTGGGTGCTTACCCACTGCTGACTTATCGCATTTTTCATCGTATGCAGCAGCGCAACTATAGTTTTAATGATGCCTGGGTTTATGCTCTGTTTTGTGTTCTCAGTAAATTTCCCAGTGTAATAGGACAAATAAAGTTTTATTGGCACAAGCAATTGCGGCAGCAACTTACATACTATTTTACCTTTGGCTTTTATAAAGAAAAACTTCAACCAAAACTCTGTAAATAATTTAGGTTTTTTAGCCCATAAAAAAATTCAGTAATTTCCCGGATTTTGATATTTTGGCTGATTGGGTATTATATGGTCATTGACTATAGAAGTTTTTATTGGCAAGTAATTTTTTTAAACAAATATCCAATATTCTGGTAGGTGTAAAGATGAAAAAAATTAATATTCTTAATGTATTGATTGATAATTTTTCAACACAAGAATTGCTGGAAAAATTAAATTTATATGGCGGGATTGTATTTACGCCAAATGTAGACCATTTGGTAAAACTACAAAAAAATCAAGAGTTATTGGAAGTTTATAACAGTGCCACCTATAAAGTATGTGACAGTCAGATAGTCATGTATGCGGCTAAGTATTTAGGCACTCCTATTAAAGAAAAAATTAGTGGATCTGACCTGCTTCCTAAGTTCTGTGAGTATAATCAGCACAATCCTAATACTAAAATATTTTTATTAGGAGCGGCTGAAGGAGTAGCAAAAAAAGCTCAAGAAAACTTAAATATTCAAACTGGCAGAGAAATTGTAGTCGCTTCATATTCCCCTTCTTTTGGTTTTGAAAAAAATGAAAAAGAATGTCAAGAAATAGTTGACATGATTAATAAATCGGGGGCTAATGTTTTAGTAGTAGGAGTGGGTATGCCAAAACAAGAGAGGTGGATTGCAAAGTATAAAGATCAGTTAAAAAATGTCAAAATTTTTTTGGCGTTAGGTGCATCAATTGATTTTGCTGCTGGCTGCAAAAAGAGGTCGCCAAGCTGGATGAGTGTTCTAGGTTTAGAGTGGCTACATAGACTTTTAAGCGAACCAAAGCGACTGGCAAAAAGGTATTTAATAGAAGATCTTCCTTTCTTTTGGTTAGTTGTACAGCAAAAAATTAGTTTATCCAGCATACCAGCAATAACGCAGCCAGAATTGCAACAAGAGTTTGTGGCTCAAGAATTAATCACAAATCTTCAATCACAACAATCTCAAGTTGTCGTGAAAAGTCTTCAGTAAGGGCTGCTTAATTGAGGAGTATAATAATTAGTCGTGGCAATTGAATTTGCTAGTTTTCTATGTCTAATACAACTGGGTCAAGTAACCCGACGCAATTGCTTGTAGTTATCGTCAACTACCGAACGCCCAGTTTGACAATAGATTGCTTGCGCTCTTTAGTCGATGAAGTAAAGTCTTTATCCGGCATTGATGTTGTAGTCGCCGATAATGCTTCTGGAGATGAATCAGTTGAGCAAATTGCAGAGGCGATCGCAACTGAGAATTGGGATAGTTGGGCATCCCTAATGCCACTCCAATGCAACGGAGGATTCGCCTTTGGTAATAACGCGGTCATCCGCCCAGCACTCAATTCTCCTAATCCACCGCCTTACTTTTTGTTGCTCAACCCAGATACAATTGTTTACCCTGGGGCTTTACAGGCGCTAATGGATTTTATGGATAAAAATCCAGAGGTGGGAATGGCTGGCAGTCGTTTGGAAGACTTAGATGGCACTCCGCAGGAGTCAGCTTTTCGTTTTCCTACGGTATTCAGCGAGTTAGACTCAGGCTTGCGTCTAGGAGTAGTCTCAAAATTATTGTCAAAGTGGATGATTGCGCCACCAATTTCAGCACAACCCTGTAAAACAGATTGGGTTGCCGGGGCGAGTATGATTGTCCGTCGTGAGGTATTTGAAGCGGTTGGCTTGCTAGATGAAGAATATTTCATGTATTACGAAGAAATGGACTTTTGCCTACAGGCTAACAAACACGGATGGAGTTGCTGGTATGTGCCTGAAAGTCGGGTTGTGCATCTAGTCGGGCAAAGCTCAGGTGTGACTGATAATAAGCGTCCACCTAAGCGGCGACCACAGTATTGGTTTGATTCCAGGCAACGGTATTTTCTCAAGAATTATGGTTGGCTGTACACGGCTTTAGCGGACGCATTTTGGACTTTTGGTTTTGCCTTGTGGACCTTGCGCCGGGGAGTTCAAGGCAAACCGGATCGTGATCCACCAAAATTCCTGAGTGATTTCCTCCGTAATAGTGTATTTCTTAAAAAATATCAATCTAGCCAACGCTGAAGCAGTAGAGATAGATTATGGTGACAGAGCCGAATTTTATATCAAATTTTAATCAACCAGAAACCACGGCTCTGGGGTTATGGCAACAGATAAAAGAAGACTGGATTGCTCATGGACGTGATTGGACTAAACCTGGCTTTCGGGCAGTAGCAATTCAGCGCTTTGGTGTCTGGAGAATGAAGCTCAAACCATTAATAATTCGCGCTCCATTCAGCATTCTCTACCGGGCGTTGTATCGAAAAGTTAGAAATACTTATGGAATTGATTTGCCTTACACTGTTAAGCTGGGTCGTCGCGTAATCATTGAACATCAAGGTGCCATTGTTATTCATGGAAATTGTTCGATTGGCGACGATTGTATTATCCGACAAGGTGTGACTCTGGGGAATCGCTACTTGGATAGTCCGTTCGATGCGCCGAAATTGGGCGATCGCGTTAACGTCGGCGCTGGTGCAAAAATTCTTGGCAATGTTACCCTCGGCGATGACGTGAACATCGGTGCCAACGCTGTAGTTTTATCCGATATTCCTCCTGGTGCAACTGCGGTTGGTATTCCCGCCAAAATTATCATGACTAATGGGAATTGAAATAAATTCTGGCTGGAAAGCGCTTCAAGAATTGATGATAGCGCAACAAAAAGTTGGAATGCTCATTTGTCTATGTAACAAAAATAATGAGTCAGATGTGTGGGAATTATTTGAAAAGCGTGCAGATATGCTCTTAAAACGAGAGCATATCATATCTTGGCGAATTAACTGGATGCCAAAATCATAGAATATTAAATCTTTAGCCAATGAGCTAAATCTTGGTTGAGACAGCTTTACTTTTATCGACAATAACCCTGTTGAATGTGCCGAAGTTCAAGCAAACTGCCCAGAAGTTTTGACTATTCAGCTACCAACTAACGGTGATCATATTGGGGACGTCTTAGGGCGAGGTGTTGAGCATCGTATGCTCACCTACTTAGCTGAAATTGCCAAACAACGCAATTTGCAGCGAGTAGATCTGACGTATATTCACCCTTATTGAAGCACCAACAATTGCACAACTGGCAAAATTACTTAATGATTCAGAACCGTCTGAAATTCAAGAATCAATAGTATTACTCAAAGATTCACCCAGGTGCATCTATTGGCTCAAATTGCCTGATTTTTCAACAAGTAACAATTGTTAACGAAGTTAAAATCGGCGGTCATGTTAATATTGCTGCTGGGGAAAAATTATTCGTCTGGTAAGTATTGGAGACCATGCTAAAATTGGAGCTAATTCTGTAGTTCTTGGTGACGTGCCAGAGGGAGCTACAGCCGTTGGAATACCAGCTAAAATCATTAAGTTAAAGTCTATTTAGACACAAGCTAATTATGAGTATAAAAATAAAAACCCACTCTATAGATAAATGTTATTTGTGTAATACTAATGGCGAAATTCTCTATCAAAATCTTAGAGACCATATTTTTAATACGCCTGGCGAGTGAATCTTAAACAATGTAATAATCCTGATGGTTTTAGTGAGATAAAGGTTTTTGGTAAAATGTCAATTAATGAAATAATAAAACCATGGATGATAGAAGCATCTATAGACATTAAAAAAAGAAATAATGTTACAGATTCAGCATTAATAAATCTTGATTTATCTTTATTAGAGAAATGGCAAGCAATTTCTTTAATGTTACAAGAAAGAATTTTTATGTTTACTAATACAAAACTAGGAGAAACGGCAATTTTGCTGGATAAAAAATAACTGGTATAACGCTTAGATGTATGCTGCACTAACCTCGTCCCTAGGCAGAATGGTACTAAGTTAAGGGTGGTACATTCAGCATAAGCACGATTTTATAATGAGTTCATTTATTTGTTTCGGCTTATATTAGTGTCACTCACTTATTAATAAACTACGTTGCAGATACCCCATACGGCCTTTGTATAATCCCAAATTATGCTATTTTTTCTAAAACTCCAGATTGATAGTTAACCCCTCCTTTCGTAGGACTTCACAGCACCCCTTTAGTGCTGCTTCATGGGAACAGTACATACGGGCGAAGCGATCGCCCAGATCCTCACAACGTTGGCGACGCTGCAAATTATCGGCCATCTCACGTAAGGCATTTACCCAACCGTCTACATCAAATGCAGCAACCTCTGGAGCATTGTAGTTATCAGGAATATAATCTGTAATGCCTGCCGATTTGGTAGCTACAAATGCCTTACGATAGAGCATTGACCAGACTAATGTGATATGCCCACAAGGCACGTCTTCTCCATCCAGTGGCAACGCCATGAACTGCGAGTACTTTAGAATATTCATTGCCTGATGTAACGGAATATCGTAAAGCACCTTCACGTTATTCGGAATATCTATACCTGCTAAGTTATACGGCTTTGCAACAATAACGAGCTTTAAATGCCGCAACTTCTCCATTGCACGAACTAACGTACCGTAGTCACGGCGGTCTTTGCCAATAGCACAGATATAGGAACCATCGATCAGTGGTGGCTCGTAGTTCTCTATATTTGGTACTTGTACACCCCAACGAACTACATCAAAACGCTCGATAGGCAATTGCAAATATTTAGAGTATTGCTGCCGCTCAAACTGCGAATGTACGACAAACCGCCTGACAGGAGTGACCACCTTTTTCAAGCTGTAAAAGCGCAACCCCGTATACAGCTTAGGCATATTGAATGAGTAGGCGATCAGAGGCATATCTGCTTTAAGCAACCTCATGGCTGCTGAGACCCAGTAAGTAGTACGATCGCTATGGGCAACGATAGCGTCGGCTCCTTGGCTTTTGGCTTCTTCAACACAGCGAACAGCCGAGCGGATGCGTGCTAGGTTCGGTTTCTTGATTGCCTTGTCTAGAAACGATGTTGGCTCTTCTGTGTGGAAGAACCAACGAACTTTACCAATGGTGTCGGCTTCATACCACCGCCATGAAGAAGACCCTGGGCTACAGACTACTATGGTAGGAGTGTTAGACATATTCAGTAATTTATAACCTGGAGTGACGATTCAAGAGCAATTCCTTACCTACCCTTGCGACACTTGCTAATTGCTTGAATACAGGTATGCGGTCAAACCAGGCATTCGTATAAATGTCGCTGCGCGAGGAACGCTGCCACCCTAAATTCGGAGACGCGATCAATGTCATAATATCAGGATTTTGCATACGGAAGGTCGAATATGCTCCATCAAGATGCATCGGGCCACCCTCAGGGTGTCCGGCTGGTCGCCGTTGCAATTCCTCAAGAAACCAAAGTAGCCGATCAAGAATGTTGCCGTTCACTGCGTAGAAGTGTGTCGTTATTATTGGGAGGGAGAACGGATCAAGTTTAACAAGCGACGCTTGCGCGACCTCTTCACGGTGTCCAAAGTAAACAAATCCCCAATCAACCGCTCGCAACTGCTCAACAATAGCTGCTTGCTCCGTCCGGAACTGTTCAGAAATTACTAGATCATCTTCTAAAATTAGAACGTTAGCTAACCCATCTTTTTTTGCCTGTTTGAGGACAGATAGATGGCTCAGGAAGCACCCTAACGCCCCAACGCTGGGAAAATTTCTAGCATCGTTCGGTCGGATAGCGGGAAATATTTCGACTTTATTTGGGGAAAGGGGCATCCCTGCTTTTTCCAGTTCCTGCGCCATTTGCCTATAGCGATCTTTCCGGTAAGGTAGATTGATCGCGTAAACGCGTTCAAAGAAGTCTTTTATCTGCATATCCTAAAATTTTTGCTACGCCTGAAATGCGATTTATTCTTGCTGAAGGTCTAACCTTTTTTAAGCTCCCAACGATACCATAGCTTAAAAGGTAAATTGTGTTGAGGTTTACTTCCAATGGCTGAGTAAAAAACCACTAACTAATCCGAGATTGCTTTTTTGGGTAAGTTTAACACGGTATAAAATCGTGGAAAATACCTGTTAATGAGAGAGCAGGGAGTGTCAATTGCTTAAGATTCTGGAGTATCGGCTGTATCTCGTGGTGTCCGAATCCACATTGTTTCAGGTCGCACTAGGAAAGCTAGATAGAGTGGAATCTTCCAAATAATGTAAAAAGGTACAGCCAAAAGTGTCAGCACGGGTATGTCGGCACGGCCGAACTTAGCCCAAGCCCCAAGAATGGAAAATAAAATCAAAAATCCTTCTATTATTAAAATAATACCAGGTATCCATGATGCTCCCAAGGCTGCCGTTAATAACGCTCCCCCCATAGCAACTAGCCACATTACTACTAACAGCGACAGGGGAGGGATGCACAAGTCTAGCGCGATCGCTAACAAATCAAAACGTTTTTGAACAACAGACGCTTTTAGCAGCAGGGGAACTTGTGTTTGTAAAGTCTGCAAATGCCCATGCTCCCATCGCCTGCGTTGCCCGGAGGCAGCTTGCTCCTGCTGTGGCAAACGCCCTGTAACTAGAGCATCTGGGCAAAACATTGTAGTATGTCCGGCGATCGCCAGATCTACACTGATCTGCATATCCTCGACAATATTCCCACTAGCCATAGAAGTTGGGCGAATTACCGACCAAGGTAAAGCCATACCCGTGCTTAATAAGCATGGCAAACTTAGTTGCTGCAAACCCCTAGGACGAACTAAGTTTTTCACCATAAAAGCTAGTGCTGAAACTGCATCCCTTGGCTGTGGGTTAGCTGGTTGTACTAAGAGGTTGGTTGCCTGGACAGGTCTTCCGAAAGCATCCGCCAGTCGAGCAATTTTGTCTATTGTGCCTTCATGAACAAAACAGTCTGCATCGACAACCACAACTACTTCCGGCGGATCTCCTTCGAGGAATTGCAAACCATAGTCTAAGGCATATCCTTTACCCCTGAGATGGGGATCAATTCGTTCAATTGCCGTTGCGCCTTGCCTCCGAGCGATCGCTGCTGTATCATCAGTGCAATTATCCGCAATTACTACCAACCGATCTTGCTCTGATAATTGTGGCAGTAATGTCTCCAGAGCTGCACCAATTCCAGGTGCTTCATTGTGTGCTGGAACCAAAACAGCAATTCTTGGCTTGGGTAAACTAACATCCCATGCCTGAGATCGGCTAGGTAAAAGTGCTGCGCTGCACTCAATGAAAAAAACTGTAATCGGCACGAGCAGTGCCAGCGCAATTATAAATAAAACAACATCAATAACTATAATCACTGGCTTATTAATTTTTTAATTTTTCGAGCTTACCTACTCCCAAAATTTAACACTACTTGTCTGTGACTTACGAAATTTGACTACTAAGTGATTAGAAATTTGCAGTAAAGCAGCCACTCAGCTTGGGTTACAAATGTATATAGATCAGAGCTTTAAAGAAAAGTAGAATCAATTGCAGGGGATGATTGAAACCCCATCAGAGCAAATATTAAAAAAATTTACAGCAATAATGATCGCTTACCTAGTTAATCAGTATCCCACGGTTAGCCATAGCTTCATCCGGCGAGAAATTGCTGGAGTTGAGGCTTCCGGTATGCGTGTCGCACGTTTTAGCATCCGTCCTTGCGAATCCGATCTCGTTGATGAAGCGGACAAACTAGAACTAGAGAAAACTCAGGTTGTTTTGGGAGTTGGCATAAAAGGCTTGCTGTTTCATCTACTCCGAGTTGCCCTAACCAAACCTGTTCGTTTTCTTAGCACTTTCTGGTTAACGCTCCAAATTGGCTGGTGTTCAGATCGAGGTACGTTGCGTCATCTAGCTTATTTTGCTGAAGCGTGTGTTTTACTATGTTGGTTTTCTAAATCAGGCATCAAACACGTTCATGCCCACTTTGGGACAAATTCAACCACAGTAGCGATGTTATGTAATGCGCTTGGTGGTCTTCCCTACAGCTTCACTGTTCATGGACCTGAAGAGTTTGATAAAGTTAAAGCGATCGCCTTAAAAGAAAAAATTGAGCGCTCTGCTTTTGTAGTAGCCGTCAGTTCCTTCGGCAAAAGCCAACTTTATCGGTGGTGCGATCGCCAGCACTGGTCAAAAATTCATATAATACATTGTGGCGTAGACAAGATATTTTTGGATCAGCCACATATTCCTATACCGGATCAGCCACGCTTGGTTTGCGTTGGTCGCCTTAGCGAACAGAAGGGTCATCTGCTTTTGATTGAAGCGGCAAGTAAGTTAGCAGCCCAGGGATTACATTTTAAGATAGTAATGGTGGGTGATGGCATCCTGCGGGGCGAGATTGAAACCTTGATCGCACAGCTTGGTCTTCAAGACCACATCGAGATTACTGGTTGGGCTAGTAACTCTCAGGTTCAGCAATATATTCTAGCTTCAGGGGCAATGGTGCTGCCTAGTTTTGCTGAAGGCTTGCCAGTGGCGATTATGGAAGCACTGGCACTAGGTCGTCCAGTAATCAGCACATATATAGCTGGGATTCCTGAACTGGTTGAGTCTGGTGTCTGCGGTTGGTTAGTCCCACCTGGGAATGTTGAAGCATTAACTCAGGCGATGCGTGCCGCATTGTTGTCGCCAGTGATAAAGTTAGAACAGATGGGTAGGGTGGGCGTTGAGCGTGTCGCTCAACAGCATGATTCTGCTATAGAATCTAGCAAATTAGTGGCCCTATTTAAGTCTAAGCTTGAAGAGCTTTAAAATTAACAATCAATAAAGTAAAATTTGAACCTATAATTGTTACTAAATTATGATATTTTACATTAATTTAGTTTACTTTCTACTTACCTTGCCTTACTTCTGGGTATCATAAATAATCTCTTAGAAAGGTTTCTTCAAATGGGACAGCCATATAAACATATTAAATATTTAGAGGGTTTAAGAGGTATATCATCTGTTTATGTAACAGTGGGTCATTTTACAGTTTGGGGTTTATCTACTGAATCATCTCTTTTCAATAACGCATTTATCTGGGCAAGTTTTGGGCATTTCGCCGTAGGTGTCTTTATTGTTTTGTCTGGCTATTGTTTAATGCTTCCGGTTGTATTGTCAACGGAAAAACAACTCAAAGGCGGTGTCATAGGATACTTACAAAGGAGAGCAAAACGGATTTTACCACCATATTATGCTGCTCTGATTTTAGGAGTAGTAATGCTTATATTATCTCCAGCAGGATTAAAGTCTTTAATCCATGGTATTGATAACCCAGCATGGTTAGCCAATTTTGACCCTGGTAATCTTGTATCTCATGTTTTTCTTGTTCATAATTTAAATCCAGACTGGAATCATTCAATTATTCGTCCAATGTGGAGTGTATCTACTGAATGGGAAATTTATTTTTTATTTCCTATTTTACTACTTCCGATATGGCGTTATTGTGGAACTATAACTTTACTGTTAGTAGCATTATTAGTTGGCATCTCACCACACTATCTACTTCCTAGTGAATACAATTTAGATTGGGCTTGCCCTTGGTATTTAGAACTATTTGCATTAGGTATGTTAGGTGCCCAATTAACATCTAGTAAAGAGTTTTACCAAGAAATTTATATTAAATGTCTTCCCGCCTTGATTATTCTAGGTATTAGTATTTATATCCCTATTTATTTACGTTTGTCAGAGGATAACTGGTTAATAGATGTTTTTGGCGGTACATTAGCTTTGGCAATAATTTTATATTGCAACTTATTGTCAAATTATAATAAAGCCAGTCATAAATATAATTTTTTAAGTTTTTTGGAATCAAAATTACTAATAAAAATAAGTAAATTTTCTTATAGTCTATATTTAGTACATTTTGTAGTTCTTATAAAACTGTTTGAAATAACTAAGATATATAGTTTTCCCCTGATGGGGCAAATTTTTCTCAGAGTATTTGTGGGTATACCAGCGGCATTTATATTTTGTTATTTATTCTATTTTGTTTTTGAACGCCCATTTATAAAGCCAAGATAACATGGAAAAATTCATACTAATTATACAGATATTCTGCCAGGCATTTTGGCTTTCACGATATTAGCAATGAGATGAATTTAATCATGGGAAATTTTTAATACCAAAATAGCTATCTAATCACCTAAATAAATATGTCATCTCTTAAACAGCTTGCTATGCGCGGGACAATTTGGACGATAGCTAGCTATGGGGCAAACCAGATTTTGCGGTTCGGCAGTAACCTGATTTTAACTCGTCTGCTTTTCCCAAAATTGTTTGGTTTGATGGCTCTGGTCAACACCTTCATAATTGGCTTAAACTTGTTCTCGGATATCGGTATCGGTCCGAGCATTATCCAGAATAAGCGGGGAGATGACCCAGCTTTTCTCAACACCGCCTGGACATTGCAGGTAATTCGCGGCTTTGCTTTGTGGTTTGGTTCTATCGCGATCGCTTGGCCAGTTGCCAAGTTCTATGAAGAACCGCAGCTTTTGTGGTTAATCCCAGTTGTTGGTCTAAACGCAGTCATTTCCGGCTTCAACTCCACTGCCCTAGCCACACTTAACCGCCACCTATCTATTGGTAAGTTGGCAATTTTTCAGTTGGGCGGGCAGATTATCAGCGTGACAGTGATGATTGTCTGGGCATGGTTTAATCAAAGCATCTGGGCTCTTGTGATCGGAAGCTTTGTCTCAACAATGCTACAAATGGTGTGGAGCCATCGCTTGCATCCTGGAGTGCCTAACCGCTTTGCTTGGGAGCAAAATGCCATCCAAGACCTTTTTACCTTTGGTAAATGGATATTTATTTCGACGGCTTTAACCTTTCTGGCTTCGCAAGCTGATAGGCTGATACTGGCCAAATTAATCTCTATTGAGATGCTGGGGGTTTATAGCATTGCCTTTGCGCTAGCTGATATTCCGCGCCAGATAGTGAGGGCGCTCAGCGGTACAATAATTTTTCCAACGCTTTCAAAACTTGCTGACCTTCCTCGTGAAACTTTTCGTGCCAAGATTCTCCAGAAGCGCAAGTATATCCTTGTTGCCTTTGCATTAGGCTTCGCAGTGCTGATCGGCTTTGGCGATATGCTGATTTTAGCATTGTATGATCGCAGGTATACTGAAGCTAGCTGGATGATGCCCATCTTGGCTCTCGGCTTATGGCATACCTTGCTGTACGGTACTATGGGCTATTCTCTGATAGCTGTGGGGAAACCTATGTATAATTCTCTGGGTTTCCTGCTGAGTTTCCTAACTATCAGTATTGGATTACCGCTAGGATTTTACCAGATGGGAATTGTAGGAGCGGTGATCGTTATAGCTTTTTACGATCTTCCTCTATATGGGGTAATGGTATATGGTCTTTGGCGTGAAGGGTTGATGAGTATTGGACAGGACATTAAGGCAACTTTATTGTTTTTCGTCTTACTCACCACTGTGCTGCTAGGTCGATTTCTTTTGGGCTGGGGGCTTCCTATCAATCAGCTATTGCAGCAATAAACAAGAAGAATTGATATCAATTTGCTAATTATATATAAAAATAAATTAAAATTTATTTTTATATATTTTTCATAAAGAATTATTTTTGATGAGGAGAAGTGCATATATGCTTGTAGAACTAGCTTGCCAAGCTCTGTTAAGTCGAATACTTCCTGAAGTAGATCCCAAACGGTCAGGCTTAACAATAGACATTGGTGTTGGTACTTACGACTTTTACTTTCAGTTGTTTGATAAGTTGAGATTCAAAACAATTGCGGTAGAACCATTGCCGACAGATAGGGTACGCCAGATTTGCCTTGATCGCAATATAAAACTAATCGAAAGTTGTATTTCTGATGTAGATGGAAGTGTGTATATATATGTAGGTCAGGATGAAAAGAATGAAGAAAATTATAACCGTAGTTCTATGCTTAAGGACTGGTTTGGAAGTTCAGCAAATGCCAGACAAGTTGAGTCTATGTCATTTTCTAAGTTGCTAAGTAACGTCGATGCTCATAAAATTACTTGTTTGAAAATAGATGTAGAAGGAATGGAACTTGCTATTATTCAGCAACTTCAAGAGTTACAAGAAACTTTATTACCCAAAGTATTAATGTTTGAGTATGGTGGAGGTGGGACACGAGATAGTAAAAAGGGCGGGTGGTCTAAAGAGATACTTGAAGGGACAATGAAATCGCTGGGAATTATCCGTAATCTTGGCTATGAACAAATTATTATAATTGATTTGGCAGCTAATAGTGAGGCACGGTTGTTGGCTTTAAAGTCTTTAACATTAGAAGCGACAGAAGTATTCCCATCCAACAGTATTTATGGAAATATTATTGCCTTGCGAGATATTCACTATTCGGAAAGCAAAATTGCTACTATTTGTAAACCTTACAATGGTAATCAAGAGCAAGGTAATTTATTAAAGCGGATAATACGTAAAATTTTTAGATGAATTTACCGAAAAACCAGTTTGGCAATAATCTATTAGTAAGATAAGTACAAGTTGATGATGTTTGTAGATGTTTCTAAAATAGTCCTGAAAAATACTTTGAAACTTTCTCTGAAGGGGCAAAAATGCGGGCCACATCTGACTCGTTACTCTATATATAAGCGCTTAGAGGAAGTTATGAAGAATAATTCCCGTTGTGGAAAGATACTCTCCATAAGCCACTCTACTGCGCTTTGCGAAAAATTACTTGATACTAAAAATTCTCAAGTAATAGAGGCTAACTACCCAGATTACAACATTTTGTCGTTACCATTTCGGGATAATGAGTTTGATTATGTTGTTAGCGATCAGGTTTTAGAACACGTTGAGGGTAATCCTCAATCAGCAATTGATGAAAGTCTCCGCGTACTTAAGCCAGGAGGAATAGCGATACATACTACTTGCTTTATTAATCCTATTCATGATGCTCCTGGTGATTTTTGGCGTTTTACCCCAGAAGCTTTAAAGCTTTTATGCAGGAAATTCTCCAAAATTATTGATGCAGGTGGTTGGGGAAATCCATATGTTTGGTTATTAGTCGGGTTGGACATGAGATTTATAGGAATCCCAGAAGCTTCTTGGCATCCTATCCACAAGATAGCAACTTATAATGATGAAAATTGGCCAATTGTAACGTGGGTTATTGCACAAAAGTAAAAGTCAAAGTAGGGCGATACCCGTCAACTGGGATCTTAATATACACGATTAACCAGTCAAAATCTCCAGCGCATCTACCATGAATTTTGCGTAATTTCTAAATTTAATTTCAGCCTTTGGAACGGGAGGTTTTGATAAATGTCTCAACCAGTAGATTTGCTGCTCATCACCTGGAACCGTCGGGAGTATGTCGAAAAGACACTCCCGATGGTGTTTAACAATTCTTCAGACTTCCGGCTGTATTGCTGGGACAACGGATCTGAAGACGGAACAGCAGACTTAATCAGATCGATCAACGACCCGCGCGTCGTTAAACAGCATTTTAACAGCGAAAACGTCGGGCAGTACGAACCCTGTATGTGGTTCTTTGAAATTGCTACGAGTGATGTAGTGGGCAAGATCGATGACGACATTTTGCTACCAGCGGACTGGACGGCGCGGATCGCTCCAATGATTCGCCAAGAGCCGAAGTTCGGTATGCTAGGCTGCTGGATATATATGCCTGAAGATTGGGATGAAACTCTTGCCCAGCATAATATTGTTAATCTCTCAGGCGAACGAGTATTTCGGTGTACAAGCATTGCGGGGCAGTCGTTTCTAGCCCGTAAGGAAAACCTGCTGCGCTATAAGTTGAATACACCCCATTGCCACGGTTTGCCGGTTGATCGGGTTAGGATGTTGCTCGACGGTTTAGTGAGTGGTTACCCACTACCACTGTTGTACGCCCATAACATGGATGACCCGCGATCGCCAATGAATAAAAAGACAAATTCGGGCGGTTTAGGGCAGGATTCGTCGCTAACCGCCCGCAAGCTCGGATTTGAATCTGCGGAGGCTTATGCAGATTGGATCGCTGCGGATGCTCGTCATCGGCAAGAGGTTCCGTTTGAAAAACAGTTCCAGTGGGAGCGACTCCAGCAAGACAAGACCCTAATAGGAAGGATTAAACGCAAGTTGTTAAAGCCATTTTATGCTTAGAGAAGTTAAGAGGTTTTGCGTAGAGTCAAAGGCAGGCGATGATTGAAACCTCAGATGAGCAGATATTTAGATAAATTTACAGCAATGATAAATCGCTTACCTCATTCATCAGTGCTTTGCTAGAAGTCTTTGACGTAAGGGATTGATGAGTATTAGACAGGAGATTAAGGCAACTTTACTGTTTTTCTGATTACTCACTACTATGCTACTAGGTCGATTTATTTTGGCTGGGGGCTTCCTATCACTTAACTATTACAGTAATTTAAAATTCTCATGAAACAAAAAGATATGTTACTGGTTCTGCCAGTTCCTTTTCGAGCCAAAGGGAACCAATTGTTTTGTGAGTTACAGGCTGGTAACGGCTTAGAGCAGTGGGCTGATAACTTTGAATCGCTGATTGTGGCTGCACCGCTCATACCCGAAACATTAGCCGAACAGAACAAAACGATTGTTTGGCGTGATACAGCGGCACTAGCCATTCCTGATCGATTTGAGCTAGTGCCACTGCCTTGGGCTTATTCATTAGTCAAATTCATTACCTATTACAGTTCAGTACGGGCGACTTTATCGGAATTGATTACTCGCTGCCGTTACCTGCAATTTGCCATCGGTGGATTGTTTGGGGACTGGGCAGCACTCGGAGCACTGGAAGCTCATAAGCAGGGCAGAACATATGCTATCCACACAGATCGTGTTGAACATCAAGTGATGCTGCAAGTAGCTAGGGGAGCAAGACTAGGAACTCAAATCAAAGCGAGAGTTATGGCACCTCTAATTGCCAACTACCACAAGTGGATTATTCACAATTGTGCCCTTGGTTTGTGGCATGGTGAAGATTGCTATGCGGCTTACAGTCCCTTTTGCTCAAATAGCTATCTGATTCACGACATCCACCTCAAGCCTGATGATGGTATTAAAGATATAGAGCTTGGTGAAAAAATTGAGCGTACAACTACAGATGGGACAATCCGCATCTGTTACGCAGGACGGATAGACGCAATGAAAGCTCCTCTGGACTGGGTTCAAGCATTAGCAAGGGCACGGGAAAAGGGTGTTAACCTATACGCAACTTGGATGGGGGATGGTAGTTTGCTGAATGAAATGAAAGCAATGATTACTAATAGGGGTTTGAAGGATTGTATCGAACTGCTCGGATTTGAGCCAAATCGAGATAAATTGCTCAATAAAATTAGAGAATCCCACATCATGCTTTTCACCCATGTAACCCCGGAATCTCCCCGCTGCCTACTCGAATCGCTAGTCTGCGGAACACCTATTATTGGCTATCAAAGCGGGTATGCTGATAACCTTGTGGAAAACTTTGGTGGTGGTATGTTTGTACCTATACACGATTGGCAACAACTCGGCGATCTTGTGGTCACTTTGTCGCAGGATCGACAACTTTTGTCACAGCTGATCAAACAGGCTGCTGAGAACGGAACCAGATTTAATGATCAAGCTGTGTTTCGTGAGCGTAGCGAGTTGATTAAAAGATACTTACCGTAACCCAGATAAAAAGCATGAAAAAATGAGTTTGGCAAGGAGAAATACTTTAGTTTAGAAGAGTTTCCAATAGGGAGTCAACTTTGTGCGCGACTACCTCCTCGGAAAGTTCGCGTTTAAAATCCAGGTTTGCTTGGGCAGTCGTCTTGTCCCGTAACGCTGGATTAACGAGTAGCTGATATATCTTTTCCACCCACTCTTAGGGTTCACCCTTGACCAGCCTTTATCTCAAGCACACAAATATAGATCAATATTAGACTTTATAAAACGATCTGGCGGGTCATTGACTTCCAGGTATACAACCATGAAGTTAGGTGACAAAATTCAAGGTTAGCATATAACAAGCTCAGTTTTTACTTGTATAAAGTAAAGCCTATGAATTTTTTAGTACCAATTATGATGTTCGGTTGGATTCCAGCCGTCATTTATCTATTCAGGCGGTTTCCGGCTCAACATGCAATTATTATAAGTTTCATTACAGCATGGTTATTCCTACCACAAGCAGGATATCCTTTAGCGGGCTTACCAGACTACACTAAAATATCAGCAACTTACTACGGCGTATTACTAGCGACGTTGCTTTACGATGTTACACGCTTCAGTTCTTTTAAATTCGGCTGGCTAGACATACCGATGCTAGTTTGGTGTGTATGCCCATTGGCTTCATCAATATCTAATGACTTGGGATTGTACGATGGGATATCAGCTACTGTTGCACAAACTGTGACCTTGGGATTCCCGTATTTTCTGGGTCGTATATATTTAAATAACCTAGCCGGGCTACGCAAATTGGCAATTGGCATTTTCGTTGGCGGGTTAATCTATATTCCTTTATGCTGGTTTGAATTCCGCATGAGTCCGCAGCTGCATCGGATGGTTTACGGCTTTGCTGCCCGCGGCGAGGGCAGCTTTGCTCAAACGGTTCGTTACGGGGGATATAGACCGACGGTATTCATGGATCACGGTCTTGCTGTGGGTATGTGGATGATGGCAGCAACCCTAGTTGGAATTTGGCTGTGGAAAACTCAGGTCATCAAGCAACTTTGGGGCATTCCCGTCAGTTGGCTTGTGGTTGCTTTATTTATCACATTTGTGTTGGTCAAATCTACTGGTGCGTATGTTTATCTAGCTTTGGGGATTGTCATCCTGTTCCTAGCTAGGTGGTTTGGCACTGCTCTGCCGTTGTTGCTGCTGATCATGGGTTTATCATCCTATGTATACATGGGGGCGACGGGAACCTTTTCTGGCGATCAAATTGTTAGCTTTATTTCTCAGGTAGATCAAGAGCGAGCCCAATCACTAGACGTTAGATTTACCAACGAAAAGATGCTTTCGGAGAAGGCGCGACAGCAGATAATTTTTGGCTGGGGAGGATGGGGGCGAAACCGTCTATACGACCAATATGGCAAGGATATTTCAGTCACAGACAGTCTATGGATTATTGAGTTTGGCAACCACGGTTTAGTCGGCTTGATTTGTTTTACAGCATCGTTGTTACTGCCTGTAGTTAGCTTGTGTATGTTGCGTTATCCAGCTAGTACCTGGTCTCACCCGAAAGTAGCACCAGTTGCTGTACTGTCAGTGGTGTTAACTATGTATATGCTGGACTGTGTGTTAAACGCTATGTTTAACCCAGTTTTTATATTTCTCAGTGGGGGATTATCAGGAATTATACTGCAAGAGACAGGAACGAAGCTTGTCAGACACAGAGGAACAGCAAGGGTACTTAAGCCGCGTTAAGCATTCTCAAGGTACTATGAGTGATACACCAGTCAATAAGCAAAATGTCAGTGGTGGGATTACGTCTATATAATAGATAGACATTTTCTCAAATTTGACAGACAAATGAGTAATATCAAATCCGGTTGCATTGGACTTATATTTTTTTAACGCAAAGAGCGCAAAGGAGCGCAAAGTTAAAAGAAGTATACTTTTGAATCATTCTTAAGCAATCGACAAAAAATTGACTATAAAGCTCTCAATTGATTTTGCATCTCTTTAGAAATTTTAATTAATAGGAAAACTCGGAGAGTGACAAAAGAGGGGGAACTATTTGACCAGAGTTAATTTTTTCTCTGCTGTCAATTCCTACTAACTAGGTGAACATAAATAAAAATAACATATCAAAAACGACAACCCTTGCTGTGAGGTTGTTTCGGAATTTTACATTTTACGTTTAATTATGCCGACATCATTATTTCGTTAATTTTTTTAACTATTCCTAAATCATCAATTATTCCGGATACTATTTCTAGGTGTTCTAAGTTTTTAATCTCAATATCTTCTTTTTTCACGGTTATTTATTCAGCAGATTTTCTGGGTTTATTTTCAATTCCGACATTGAATCACTTTTTTATTCCTTTTATTCAAAATTCCCCCAACTTTCTTGAGTATTTATACTCAAAATTAATTTTCGTCTGAACCCTGGTTATGTAGTTTTTTATGCTACAAAATGAAGTGAGGGATGTGGGTTTTAACATCAACCTCATTCATGTCTTGCTTTAACAAATCGAAGTATTTGAAATTAGTACAGCATCAAATTTATTTTATAATCGTTTATTATATAGATAGAAAGTCCGTAATAAGCAATGGATGATGACCAATGAATCAAAAAAAAAATCAATCCTTTTATCCTCTATCTCAAGGTCAAAAAGCTCTATGGTTTCTCTACCAAACAAGTCCAAAAAGCCTGGCATATAACATTTTTAATACGATAGAGATCAAATCAAGTTTAAATATAGAATTATTTAAATCAACTTGGCAGCTTATAATTAATCGTCACCCTATTTTACGAACTACATATACTAATTATGAAGGAGAACCAGTTCAACAAATTCAAGATCACAAAGAAGTTAATATTAAAATACTGGATGCTAATAGCTGGAGTAATTCTTTTTTGGAAGAACAAATACTATTTGAGGTTGACCGTCCTTTTGATTTAGAAAAAGGCTCAATTTATCGTATAGTCTTGTTTAAGTGTAATTCAAGAAAACACATTCTTTTGCTGGCAATGCATCACATTGCAGGCGATATGCGCTCTTTCGATATACTAATTAATGAATTTAAAATTCTATATGGTAGCGAAACAGATAGTGATCTTAATAAAAATTTAGACTATAGAGAATATGGACTTTGGCAAACAGAATTACTCAGATCTTTTCGCGGGGAAGAACTGGAAAAATATTGGCAAAAAAAACTAAAATATACATCAAAAAATTTAGAAATACCAATAGATAAACCGCGCCCTTTAGTACAAACGTACAATGGTAAGTCTCATTTTTATAAGCCTACTGAAAAACTTATATTAGACATTCAAGCACTAGCGAAAGCGGAGAAAGTAACTGTTTACACAATTTTGGTTTCTGCTTTGCAAATACTACTTTATCGCTACTCTAGTCAAGAAGATATTATCTTAGGAATTCCTATGGATAATCGTACAGAGGAGCAGTTTCACCAAACTGTTGGTTATTTTGCCAACCCGGTAGTATTGGCAAGCAATTTTTCAGAAGATCTTATAGTTAAAGAACTTATCATCCAAAACCGATTGGCAATCTTAGAGGCAAAAACTTATAAAGCTTATCCATTTCCTCTTTTAGTCCAAAAACTTGCGCCTGAGCGAGATCTCAACCATTCGCCTATATTTCAATTTTCTTGTAGCTCACAAAAACAACGTTGGTGTGAACCTGTAAATAATTCATTAATCGAAGAAACCAAACTCCAAATGGAGCCATACATCCTAGGACATCAACGAGGAGCAGCTTTTGATCTGGATATGATGGTAATCCAGGCTGGAGAAATCATCCAGATATGTTGGCAATACAACAGCGATCTGTTTCATGCCACGACCATCGCTCGTATGGTTGAACATTTTCAAACTTTGCTAGAAGCTATTGTAGCTAACCCTGAGCAGAAAGTTTCACAATTACCGCTATTAACAGCAGCCGAACAGCATCAATTATTAGTGGCATGGAATGATACCAAGATTGAATACCCTGAAGATGCGTTCATTCATCACTTGTTTGCAGAACAGGTTTCTCGATCCCCCTCTGCTGTAGCGGTAGTATTTCAAGGAGAAAAGTTAACTTATCGAGAGTTGAATGCGAAGGCGAATAAGCTGGCACATTACTTGCAAAAATTGGGTGTTGAACCAGAAATTTTGGTTGGAATCTGCATGGAACGTTCCTTAGAAATGCTGGTGGGGCTATTGGCGATTCTCAAAGCAGGTGGTGCATATGTACCGCTCGATCCAAGATATCCACAAGAACGCTTGGCACATATGTTAGAAGATTCTCAAGTTTCAGTACTCCTGAGTCAGGAGAAATTTGTTGCCCAAATTTCCGAACATCAAGCGCATATAGTATGTCTAGATACAAATTGGAACGAAATCGACCAAGAAAGCCCAGATGAGCCTGTAAGTAGTGTAAAGCCAGATAATTTAGCTTATATCCTTTACACCTCCGGTTCCACAGGCAAGCCAAAAGGCGTACAAATTTGCCACCAATCTTTAACAAACTTCCTCAATTCCATGCGCCTGAAGCCAGGAATAACAGATAAAGACACTTTGCTAGCAGTTACAACTATATCTTTTGATATTGCCGCATTAGAACTTTATCTGCCGTTAATTGTGGGCGCAAAAATTGTTTTAGTGAGTAGTGAAGTTGCAGCAGATGGCTCGCAACTGTTGAAGTTGTTAATCAATTCAGGTGTAACGATGATGCAAGCAACGCCAGCCACCTGGCGGATGCTTTTGGCAGCAGGTTGGGAAGGTACTCCACAACTAAAAATACTTTGTGGTGGAGAAGCTTTAACCAAAGAATTAAGAGAGCGCATCAAACATCGCAGCGCTTCTGTATGGAATGTTTACGGCCCTACTGAAACCACCATCTGGTCTACTATTCATAACGTAAGTGACCAGGATGTCGAACGCGCTAAAGATGCCACAGAATTGATCGGAAAACCTATTGGCAACACCCAGATATATATTCTAGATTCATATCTCCACCCCGTGCCTATCGGCGTTGCCGGGGAACTGCACATCGGTGGTGTTGGCGTTGCTCGAGGATATCTCAACCGTTCTGATCTAACTCAAGAGAAATTCATCCCTAACCCCTTTAGTAACGATCCTAGTTCTCGCCTCTACAAAACTGGAGACTTAACTCGCTATTTAGCGAACGGTAATATCGAATATCTAGGTCGTATTGACAATCAGGTTAAAATCCGTGGCTTCCGCATAGAACTAGGCGAAATTGAGGCGATCTTGGCTCAACACCCGTCTATACAAACCGCCGTGGTAATAGTTTGGGAAGATACATTAGATAAGAAACGTTTAGTAGCTTACCTGGTTGCCAATCAGTTGCCTGCCCCAAGCAGTGGCGAACTGAGTTATTTTCTCAAGCAGAAACTACCAGATTATATGGTTCCCTCAGCTTTTGTATTCCTGGAAACTCTGCCACTAACGCCTAATGGAAAAATAAACCGTCGCGCTCTCCCAGCCCCTGATCAGCAAGATCTAGAAGAAACATTTGTGGCTCCCCAAGATGATTTAGAACTTCAGCTTGTGCGAATTTGGGAAAAAGTCTTAGGTGTTCAGCCTATTGGCATTCAGAATAATTTCTTTGAACTTGGAGGGCATTCACTGCTAGCCGTACACTTGTTAGCGCAAATTGAAAAGACTTTCGGCAAAAACTTACCCCTGCCTACTCTCCTCCAAGCTCCCACAGTAGAACAACTAGCCAATATTATCCGTTCTCAGGGGTGGTCACCACCTAAAGAATTATTAGTACCCCTTAAGTCTGGTAACGATCAACCACCTCTATTCTGTATTTACGGAATCTTACTTTACTATCCTTTGGCACATTCTCTCAATTCAGACAGACCGGTGTATGGGATATATTTACAGGAGGAAGTAGATTTACTCAAAGAAGATAAACTAGAACAACAACTAACTGTTTTAAGCAGCATCCCTAAGTTAGCAAAGCTCTATATTAAACAAATAAAAACAGTTCAGCCTGTAGGACCTTATTATTTGGCTGGCGAATCATTTGGAGGATTAGTAGCTTTTGAGATGGCTCACCAATTACTCGAGGAAGGTGAGAAAGTAGATCTTTTAGCTATGTTTGATACTAATGCTCCAGTTAACAGAAAAAGATCGCTATCGCTTAAGCGTGTTTTGCTTCATTTAGAAAATATATCAAAAGAAGGATTTACTTATCTTCTTCAAAAAGGAAAGAGGAGGATTGCTTCAACTAAGGATAAACTTTTGAATACATTTGACAGGACTTTTATAAAGTTGACGCAAGCGGGCGAACAGAGCAATTTTGACAATATAGAGAAATTTGTTACCAAAGATATTCGCCAGCGGGTTAGGAATCAGGCAGTGGAAAATTATGTAGTACGCCCTTATCCTGGAAAGGTACTTTTATTTCGGGCTATGGATAAAACTAAACTGGAACTACTTGACAGTGATTCTAAATTGGGGTGGGGCGAGGTCATTGTTGGAGGATTGGAGGTACACAATGTTCCCGGCGACCACATTAGCATACTTAAAGAGCCGAATGTACAGGTGATGGCGGCTAAGTTGAGAGATTATTTAGAAGATACATCGTCCTGATGGTAACAAGCACTATGGAGGCTTAGGATATCAGGACTTTAGGGTTTTAGATCCTCAAAAAATTGTCAAATTCCTGAGAATGGGTTTGGGAGAGAAAAAAGATACAGCTGCGATCAAAAGGAATGATCTCACAAACGCCTAACGGCAATTACCCCTAATGTGATCGCCTCTGGCAGTACGCGTAGCGCCATCGCACCATAGCAACAAGGAGCGATCGCCCACGTTCCAAAAATTGTCGTGTATTGTTCCATTGGCTACCGCAGCGCCAAAGTTGCCCAGCAGCTTCAGCAAACCCGATTCGATCATGTTTTTAATCTAGAGGGTGGTATTTTTCAATGGGCAAATGAACAGCGACCCCTGTTTAAGGATGGGCAGTCTACCCAACTTGTTCATCCTTACAATAGTGTGTGAGGAAAACTGCTCAACCAATAAAAGAGTATAAAAATTATATGTCTGGTGTGTCGATCATCATTCCCACTTTGAATGAGGCAAGCAGTTTAGGGCGTACATTGCGCCAACTGAGTTTACTACAACCATCTGCTTTAGAGGTGTTGATAGTAGATGGGGGCAGTACAGATGAAACGGTGACACTAGCACAATCTTACGAGGTGCAGGTATTGTCATGCGATCGCTCTGGGCGATCTGTCCAGATGAATCACGGTGCAAAATCCGCAACTGGCGACATTCTTTGTTTTCTTCATGCTGACACTTGCGTACCAGATGACTTAATCGCGGTGATTGAGCAAACCTTGACAGACTCCACCGTTGCTTGTGGAGGGTTTATCTCGCTGATGTCAGGACAACATACTACCCGTTGGGGCATCTCGCTACACAATTACCTCAAAACTTACTATGCACCCCTAATATTTAGACCCCATCTGTTTTTTAAGGGATTACGCCTCTTATTTGGGGATCAAGTAATGTTTTGTCGTCGGGCGGACTTTTGGGACTGCGGCGGTTTTGATGAAGCGTTGCCGATTATGGAAGATGGGGATTTATGCCTGCGCTTAGTTAAAAAAGGGAAAATCCGTCTAGTAAACCGCATTGTTCAAAGTTCGGATCGTCGGGTTGTCCGTTGGGGAAGTTGGAAAGCAACAGCTATTTACCTATATGTTGGTTGTCTATGGGGAATTGGGGTTTCTACAACTTACTTGAAACGCTTTTATGAAGATATCCGTTGATTTAGGCTCCAGTCGTAGTCAAGATAAATAATAGATGTCGAGGCACTTAAGGGTGTATTGGGTTTGAGATAAGAACGAATATAGTCTGGAATTGAATCAGCGACCTTGAGAAAGTCCTGCCGATACCATTTGAAAATCTTGCTACAGTAGAGCGTTTGAGTCTGAGCATCGTAACGAACTTTATCAGGATTGTTGATAAATCGCTCTGCATCTGAATCAAGTTGCTCAATGACTTTTTCAGGCGTGTAAGCCTCATTTCGTAGTAGCGGACAACCAACAGAGGCACAAACGAGAGCAAAATGAATGCGTGGCTCTTGTAAGTGCGATAGCGCTAGCGCGCCCGCAGGGCTTCGCAGCTTTTGGTTCTCAATTTGACCCAGACTATAAGTTTGATTTGAGAAGCGGTATACGCGCCTTTGAAAGAACCACAAAAACGCAATCCAGTTGGGAATTCCTAGCACTACAGGTCGAATTGAAGCCAGAGGATAGCGTTCTAGAATTGTAGAAATTGTAAATGCGTTGTAGAGATTGATCCACAAAGCTAATTGCTGATTATGAGTCAATTGGGAGGTGATGTCTTCTAGTGATTCTAGAGTAGATAGCCAATTTGCTAACGTCTGAGGCTGCTGTTGTTTCCAGGCATGATAATCGACTCGACCGAGTTTATCAACATACTTGTGCAGCAAGCTATCCCATAGGGCAAAATCAATCATCGCTAATGCTTGTTCTAATTTTTCAGAAGTAGGTGGGTCATAGTACAAAACCATCCTGTGGGTATATTTTAAGGTGTAAGCGTTGATTGGCAGTAGATTTTAGGGCTACGCTAAGGCTAAACTCAGAAAAACCCAAGTTTTTCTCCTCAATTTGATCATCAAAAAGAAAATTCATCAGCTAACGTGTACAAAAGCGATCGCATTTGACCAAGGCACAGTTTGATTGAGCAAATAGCGATTAAATAAGCCTTTAACAGTATCCACTTCCTGTGGAGAAAGCAAGCGACCCAGATATGTTGCATAAGTAGGGCGATCGCCTATCATCCCAAACCAGCGTTCTATTAAAGTAGAACTAATATGCAATTGGGAGTTGAAGCGTTCTTCTTTCACCTCAACCACCAAACCTGCACTTTCAAACATGACCCGCAAATCGTCAGCATTCCAATTCAGCATTGCGTCTGATGTATTACTATAAATAGCTTCTTCCGCAGCAACTAAGCGATCGCACAAATCAGCATCCAACTTACTTGTATCCAGTAAGCGATACAATCGTTGCGTATGTATAGCAACTGTTTCTGCTAAAGTAATTTCTCCAGAATCTTGCAGTAAAGAAGCTAGAAGTTTGATAATAGCTAATTTATCCGGTTCGTGTAGTAAAGCATTGCGTCCAATAATGCGGTCAAATTTTACATCTGGTGCTTGGGCAGCTAATACGAATGGTAACTGAGTTAATGCAGATTGCAAGACCACAGGACGGATTAATTCTGGGAGAAAAGTTGCTTGTTCAACCAAAGCGTTAGCATCTTCTGTTGTGCGAACACAAGCATAAACACCTCCTTCAGGTACTTGGCGCAACGCTTCCCAAGTAAGCAAACCGCTACCTGCATTTAGGTCTAAAATCAGGTGATGGCGTTGCGGTGCTGTTAGGGTGAAAATGCGATCACGCACTTCCCCTAATTGTTGACCAACTTGTGAAAGAGTACGCTGCAACCATCTATCTGTTGCTTTATCAGTTATTCCATAAGTTAACACTTCAACTGGTGCAACACCTACACCTTCCACCAAAGCAGCTAATTGCGCTTCCCGTCGTTGTGCAACTTGGGTACTAATTTTAGCTTCAAAACCCTGTTGTGATGGCTGATGTTAAACTAAGCGATTCCCTCACGAGAACCGCTCGTCTCCAAAACCGTGCTTGAGACTTTCACCTCACACGGCTCCTCAGTAATAAGGTCATTGTCATTGACTCCTCTCATCCGTTCTCCTAGTTTGCTAACAACCGAAAGTATTCTTGTTCTTCCGGGGTCATTTCTTCCCCTTTTATTCCTTTATTCCAGACTTCGCTGTAATTAAGGTGAGAAAACTTAGAAGTGGATTTTGGTTTGGCACTATTGCAGCCAGATTTTGTACCGAGACTACCATCACTAGCAGTCTTTTTATCGTGGCAATGACGATGAAGTAATTGCATATTCTTATACTCATCTTTTCCGCCTTTCGACTTAGGGATGATATGGTCAATTTCCCACACCGATTGTTCTGTAAAATGCAGTTTGCAGTGGGTACATTTCCCTTTTTGTGTCTTCAGAAGTGTTGCCACATTCTTAGGTACTTCAGGGTTTTTACCCATTCTTGTGCTCCAGTAAACTAGGTTGCCATCATAAGGACTGGCATCGCTTTTAACTTTCACATGACGGATTATTTCAATAGCGTCATGTTTTATTAACCGCATGGGGTTTTCCCCTTCTTGCCTGGTTGCGAATACCCAGTTATCTCCGCCTATGGATTGCCAGTATTTCTCCATCACCCATTTACCTGATTTTTTAGGGTGGCGGCGTTCTGCCCAGCTTTTTAATTTTCTGTACACTTTTCCGTTAAGTGCCGAGAATATCTCTTTACTAACGACTGCTTGGTAGTAGTTAGCCCACCCCCTAATTATTGGGTTCAAGTTGGTTATTAGCGCAACTTGTGGGGCTGTTTTATGTTTTTCTATTACCTCTACAATCCGGTCATAGTGTATTTTTATCTTTTCTTTGCTGGGTTTGATGAAAGTCTTGAATCCAAGTGGTTCTCCATTGGTATTACAACCTGTGTTGTATTTTCCTACCGGATACTGCCTAATATTGAATCCTAGGAAGTTAAACCCTGCGCTTTGCCCGTCATGTTTATATAGCGTGTGGGCAAGGCGTGTTTTACTTGGTTTCAATTCAAGACCCATGCCAGTTAACCACTCAGAGATAATCTCTTTACATCTTTGGACAACGGTTAAGTCTTCGTGCAGTATCACGAAATCATCGGCGTAGCGGATTAGGCTGAGTGATTTTCTTCTATCTCTCTTGCTTTTCCCTTTATCGGGAATTGTTTCAATAAACTGCTTAATCCGTTCTTCCATCCCGTGAAGGGCAATATTTGCCAATAGCGGAGAAATGACTCCGCCTTGTGGCGTACCCTCAGATGTGGGGAATAACTGCTTGCCGTCCATCACTCCCGATTTGAGCCATGCTCCTATTTGGCGTTTTAAGGTTGGGAATGTGTTTAGCTTTTTGAGTAGTTCCTTGTGGTTAATTCTGTCGAAACATTTAGCAATGTCGGCATCAAGCACGTATTTGGCTTTATGTTTAATTGCATTAAAGATTGCTCCGACTGCATCATGGCATGAGCGTCCTGGTCGGAATCCATAGGAGTTGGGTTCAAAATACGCTTCCCACTCCGGTTCAAGTGCTAGTTTTACTAACGCCTGAAGTGCCCTGTCGTACATCGTGGGAATACCAAGAGGACGCTTTTCGTCCGTTCCTGGTTTGTCTATCCAAACCCTTCTTGTGGGTTTGGCTTTCCCCTTTAGCGCAAGTTTCTTAACCAGTGCCAGCCTTTCTACGGGTGTTAAAGATTTAACCCCGTCCACCCCAGCCGTTTTCTTGCCCTGGTTATCTTGTGTCACACGACGTACCGACAGCATCTTCCCTGACCAAGACCTCATCAAAGTCTTTTGGAGTCTGCGAACTGCTTTAACATCACCACGACTAGAGGCTTTGAATATTCTCTTTTGAAGCTTATAAACTCGGATTTCTAGCTTGCGCCAGTCCACTTTGTTCCATTCCACCGTCTGATTGTTCAGCGTTTTAGACATATCTACTTACTACTTGAGACTATTCAATCCTTATCACCGTGAGTCTGTCAGCGTATACGGGTCATTACAACCACGTCGTTTGCTTCTGACTCAATCCCACCACCTCGCAGCATCCGGTTAGCACCTACTCTCGGTATTCGACCACCGAGAGGGCATACGAGGGGTTACTTCGTTCCGAGTGACCATACTATGAATCTTTAGAGTCCCACTGTCCACCGGGTTTATTTGGAGATGCTGTTGGTCGATCTTCTATTCGCCAACCTCTTATCCTTTGCCTTTTGGCTCCAGCTAATCAGTCCTTTTTGCTGGTTGGACATTACGATGGTTCAGTTGTGGGTTCAAGCCGTAACTTTACTCATGGATTCTTTGCTTGCCCCGCACTATCCTGGACTGGAAGTGTTGAGAGGCTTTCACCCCCGCTTTACGGATTGATGGCATCGCTACCGTAGGGGACGCAGTTTGACCTGCGCTCTGTGTGCTTTCACCTGGCATCCACAGGGGAGGGATTCTCACCCTCATGGTTCACTCAGTTATCATGATTTTCAGTCAATACGATAGACTGATATCATACGGCTAATCCTCTTAACCCATACGGGCATTGGTTTCTAGCCAACGAATCGCACAAAAAACTTGTCCTTGCAGACTGGCAGGTAAATATTGTTGTTCTATCCAATGATCTTGGTAAGCATGAGGATAAAGATAACCCGCACCATGTCCGAAACCTTTTTTATCACGATTGCCATCCTTAAGATGCGTTGGAACTTCTGATTCTTTTTCCCGTTCCACCGCAGCTAAAGCATCAAAAAAGCCCATCACACTATTTGATTTTGGTGCATTTGCCAGATAAAGCGTTGCTTGTGCTAAATGATAGCGACCTTCTGGCATTCCCACACGGTCAAATGCTTCTGCACAAGAATTAACAATTACAACCGCATTCGGGTCAGCAAGTCCCACATCTTCAGAAGTTAAAATTAGCATTCGACGGAAGATAAAACGGGGGTCTTCACCTGCATAAACCATCTTTGCTAACCAATATAAAGGGGCATCTGGGTCAGAACCGCGCAGACTTTTAATAAAGGCGCTGATAGTATCAAAATGAGCATCACCTTCTTTGTCGTAAAGGACTGCACGTTGTTGAATTGATTCTTCTGCAACTGCTAAAGTGACGTAAATAATTCCCGTTTCATCTGGTGGCGTGGTTTCTACTGCTAGTTCTAAGGCGTTGAGTAATGATCTAGCATCACCATTTGCTACATTAACGAGATGATCTAAAGCACTAGGATCAATGTTTACCTTAAGATTGCCATAACCTCGTTCTCGATCATTTAAAGTTTGCTCAACAATACGATACAAATCATCATTATTGAGTTGCTTAAGCTGAAAAATCCGAGAACGACTAACCAGCGCTTTATTAACTTCAAAATAGGGATTTTCTGTAGTTGCGCCAATCAGAATTACTGTGCCATTTTCTACCCAAGGTAATAGCGCATCTTGCTGAGACTTATTAAATCTGTGAACTTCATCAACAAATAAGATTGTGCGTTGATTGTGCTTTTTCCGTTTTTCGGTTGCAGTATCAATCGCTGCCCGAATTTCTTTAACTCCAGAAAGTACAGCATTAATCGCAATAAAATGAGCGCGGGTACTGTTGGCAATAACTCTAGCTAAAGTCGTTTTGCCAGTACCAGGAGGGCCATAAAAAATCACTGAAGAAAGTTGATCTAAAGTAATGGCACGCTGCAATAACCGTCCTGGTGCAATAATGTGGTCTTGACCGATAAATTCATCCAGCGTGCGCGGACGCATCCTTGCTGCTAGAGGTGCTTCATTTTCAGCTTGTTGCAGATGGTGTTGTTCAAATAAATCCATTTGTTTACTGCCCATGCTTTAGGCATAATATAAGTAATCAGACAGAATTACTTACAGGGTTTTATAATAATATTTATATTGTAGTAAGAAAAATAAAGTATTGATTTAATGAATATGATCTATTCATTTCAGAATAAATGAAACCAGTAATTGATAGCTACACTGAAATAATCAATACCCATCAGCCGCACATAATAGCAAGATTTGGGTTAACTATTTTAATTATCAAACCTATTTAATAAATGTTTTTAAATAAGGACATACTCCGCCTCCATAAAGAAGTTCGTCTATTTTTAAACAGTATTTATCAGTTTCAAACTTATTTTTTAGCCCGATTTCGTTGGTAGGCTTAAAACCTGCTACAATAAAACTTTTATATTCAACAATGTTTCCTCGGACACTGCCAGTCATTAATGAACAAATTAAAATCTTATTTTTATTAATTTCTTGTTCACTTACTATCCAGGAAAGATTATTAATAAGATTATTAGTGTAAGCAACTTCACGTTGCTTTGGCTTATTTATATAATCATAATAATCATCCTCTTCTAGCTTTTCATTTACATCTATATTTTCGGAAAAAACCCGATACAGAGATTTAGTTTTTACCTGTATTCCTATATTTTTATTATTAATCAAATAAAATTCACCAGCTTGAAGCAAGTAAGACAATTATTATCACGCAGGCTGGAGAACCCATTGCTAAAAATAGACCTATTCAGCCGACTGTTGAGCAACCTAGACATTTTACCTTACGATCTGGTTGTTCACCGTTCCAGATGATTTTGACCCTTGCTCCCCAGAAAATACCTTAACTACATTTGGTTGATGAGCGATCGCACTTCTCTATTTCTGTGTAAAGCTTTTGTAGGCTCAATGAGCGAGCAATACTTCTAAAATTTATCGCTAACAATACCAATTTTATGTAATATTTACTTAAACTTAAGTTCCCACAAATTAAATCAGAGCATTTGGCAATTTTTTCATTTGATCACTCCTCGAAATTTGTTTATTTAAGCTAATTTGATCGCCTGCTTTATAGCCAGAATTAAATCCTGACTCACTACTGAGTTGAGCCGATTTAGTTTTAATTCTAAATCCTTGCTGTTTTAAATATTCTGCAACGGCTGCCTCACTTTTTTCAAACATAGAGCGTACTACAATAGCTGGGGTTTGCGTTGTTTCACTATTACCAGCAATGCCATTATTTTCCATTTCTGCTCTTTGTTCTGCCAATCTTTGACTTAATCTGGTTGCACATCCGACACGAAAAGCGTTGAGGTAAGCGCGTCCTCTCCCCTGACGATACTTCGCACGTCGATCAATTGTTTTGCTTAAGTATTCATACATATTTTGGCAAACTATTAAGCTGGCATGACTACCAATCAATCTCATATTACCATTATAATTATTGCGAAATGCTTGACAACCATTGGCTTCAGCAATACCACACAACAGCAACATTTTCCAGCTAATAAATCTTGTATTAGTTTCAACAACTAATTCAGTAATATCGGTTAAGTCATCACTACCTAAATCAGCTAAACTCAAATTGTACTGCGCTAGTAATAGCGAGGCTTTTTTAGCAGCTACCGCCGCTTCATTTTCATTTGAAGAACTTGCTAGTGCTAAAAGCTTATTAATTTTTTCAATAATATTTTTATCAATCATCTCTTGTAATAAAAATTAATAATATATATAAAATTACACAAAACTCAAATACAAATACTCGCCTCCTCTCTTTTCTGACTAATTAATAATTTTCACACTCGTACCAAGTTTTATCCATCCCTTCTCAATTAATTGTTGCAGTGATGTTGAATCGAGATGAACGCAGCCACCAGAGTTAGCTTGACCAATATTTTTAGGCTGTGGAGTACCATGAAGTGCTATAGAAAACCAATAGGGTTTTCCTTGAAACGTACTCATCTTTGGGCCAGTAATAACTGTATTTGATGTCAGTCCAATATATCCATCACCATAGGCTCTATCTGGACTGCCATTGCCATCAAAATCTAGGCTAATCATATTTTTGTATAATTTAGCTAAACCCTGTTGCTCGGTAACGAAATCACTAAATAAAGCATTTTTGGCAAAGCGTTCCACATTATTTCGAGCAATCTTGTTATATTCGGGTTTTTTATAAAGAATCAGATCTACAGTCAAATTACCTGTAGGAGTGATTAAATCAGCCATATTCTTTTTTTCCTTCAATCCTCCTGCGCCAATACCGATAGCTGTATTCCATAACCGTACCCCCTGGCTATCAAAAACCTCCAATCGCTTATCCGCACGATGAATCAAAATAGAGTAACTTTGATTTTGAGTGGAAGAGGTTTTGACATCCTTCCTAACAAAAGTTGGATTTAGTAAGGTATTGGCATCAATGATATTTTCTTTATTTTGGGTGTTGTCGTTTGAGTAAAAGCAAGCAGAAAGTGCTATTGGCATCGCGCTAATTAAACTCCAAATTGACCATTTACGAAGTGTTGTGAATTTAGCTAACTTGATGGTTTTTGATGCCAACACCGCGGATTTAGTGCTTTCCATTTCAGTCCTAATAACGACCTTGAAAAGAGATATATACAAAATACAAAATGAAATATATTTAGATAATTGAGGTAGTAATTTGCATAAAATTAAATTATGTTTAGGAAAAAATACAATAATATGCGAAAATTGCATTTATTCCTAAGTTATTATTTAGCATTAATATTACATTTGTTTAACATAATGTAGTACCAATTATTAAGTATATCTTATTCAAGAATGCTTGCGGTTGCCTAATTTACATAGATGTAGTGCCAAGAGCGATCGCGCATACGCTACGCGATCGCTCTTAGCATTGGACTTTGATAAAGCTATCAATTATCTTTCCTAGAACAACAGTATAAAAAAAATTGTGCAAGGTTATTCGACCGCACAGCTATAAATTTTTGAGTGGATGGCATACCAAGCAGCGATGTAATAGCATCATTAACACTGCTAGGGGCAACATCATGATTGGAATAATCGCCAAACCTGCCCAGTTAGCCAAAAAGCCAAGACCAGTGGGAATGGTCGCTGCACCGAAACTGGCAACACTACTAAGAAAGCCAATTGTGGCTGGTACTAAAGGCATAGCTACCCGTTGTGGCACTAGCAACATAGTAGTGGGAAAGATAGCCGCCAGAGACAATCCCAGTAGAGGCAGGCTCAAAACTTGTTCTGGTAGTAACCACCAACATAGTAAACCGATGGTTAGCAAAGTTAGCGACAAGTCTAGCAGACGAACAGTTCCGAAATGTTTAATCGCATATCCCATTCCCATCCGCCCAACTGTCAACCCCATCCAATAAGCACTAACGGTGTAACCCGCGATGATTAGGGGCGTGTGACGACTGATAGTCTGAACACTATAAGCCCAGTTGCCAATAGCTACCTCAGTTCCGACATAAACCAGTAACAATAAACCTGATAATAATACACTAGGTGTGCCAAGGGCAGTACGCAGATTCGCCCTGGCATCTCCAGCAGATACAGTTACTTGGTGGGTAAGAGGTTGGTAATTTATTTTAATTACCCAAACTAAAGCCACCGCTAACAATCCGACCGCGCTGGCAAACACAAAATAGACTATGCGCCAATGCAGATGTATTCCTAATAAAGTTGTAGCTATAGCCGGGCCAAGTAATGCTCCTGTACCATAAAAACCATGCAATACTCCAATGAAGTGGGAGTGACGAGCATCATTGACAATATAAGTATTAATACCTGCATCAATTAAACCTATTCCCAATCCCAAAACTGTACCAGCGATCGCCATAACCGCCCAAATTGGTGTACTGGCGTAAATGATTAAAGCTGCACTCAATAAAGTTGATGCCAGCAGCAACATTCGAGCTAACCCTATCTGATTACTAAGAAGGCTGCTACTAAATGCCGCCACAATATACCCTGCAATCTGACTCAAAAATAGCCATGTTACTGTTGCAGGAGTCAAATGGAAGGAGAGCATAATCGAAGGTAGTAGAACACCCAATCCGCCTTCTGCTATTCCAATAGCGATAAAAGCATAAAACGCTACAATTAGACCCAACCGAGAAGAATGTTCGCCCTTTATTTGTTGATGGCAGTCAGGCATATAATAATTGGCGCAACAGGATAGTTAATTTTTCAGCATAGATTGCGGCTCTGTTAAATCTCATAATCCCAAAGAGTGAAAGTGTAATTATAGGTAAAAAATATTATCTGTAATAACGACATTTTTAAATTATTGTCAACATTCAAATATTAGCTATCATATTACCAGATTAATACTACCTTCTAATTAAGCTGTTAGCGAATTGTAAAAGCAATTCTTTATTTAGATTTTCAGTAAATATTGGTTTTTGAGATATAAATTATGCTGTAATTGCAGGGCAATTAATAATTTAAGTCGCTTGCTGTCTATGCAGGATGCGGTTAAGCTTAAATAATTGTTATGCCTATACAAAGCCGTATGACATTGAGCAGCATTGTCGCATTATTCGGTGCAATGGTTGTTTTGGCTTCTATTCCTAGTGTGAGTGTAGTTGCAGTCTCTACCAGAGCAGCTACATCTGGATTTATTCATGGTGTTTTCACAACTATAGGGATAGTAGTTGGTGACATTGTTTTCATCATGATAGCCATAGGGGGTTTATCGCTGCTTGCTGAAACAATGGGAAACTTATTTGTCCTCATCAAATACCTGGGTGGGGTTTATCTAATTGTTTTGGGAGTAGGGCTATGTAGGTCAAAATCCAAGAATGTCGAGACACAATCAGTTGTTAAATCGTCTAAGTTGTCTAGTTTTATGAGTGGACTATTGATTACCTTGGGTGATCAAAAAGCAACCTTATTTTATCTAGGTTTTTTTCCAGCTTTTGTTGATATTTCTCAACTATTTTATGTTGATATCATAATCATTATCACCATTACTATAGTGGCTGTAGGCGGTGTCAAACTTGCTTATGCCTTCATGGCTCATAGAGCTAGATTATTGATTAGTTCGCAAGTCACAAAAAGAATAAACATTGCTGCTGGTGGCGTAATGATTGCTGTTGGAGCATTTTTAGTAATAAAAGGTTAATTATTCAACAACTTATCTAATTTCATTTTATTAATGTTGGTTAAAATATTTGGTGCTTTGCAATTAATTTTAATTTTTTATAAGCGATAAATTTTTAATACTTTGAACTGGTGATAGGGTTAGATGGAGTGGCTAGGGGTAATGTAAACCAAATAGTTGTTCCGGCTTGAGGGCGACTAATCGCACCAATTTCTCCAGCGTGTGCAGTAATAATTTGTTTGCATAAATATAATTTGATCCCAATACCTGTAGAGCAGCGAGATTGTGGATCGCGAATGTAAAGATCGAACAGGCGATCGCATTCTAATTTAGTCATACCTACGCCGTTATCTTCAATAGTGCAACGCATCATCCCAGATTCAACCTGAGCATTAAGTGTAAAATTCAATCCAGGTGGGTTGTATTTAAACGAATATGTAAATAAGTTTTCAAATACTTGCTGCATTTGATTTGGATCAACCATGACTAATGGTAAATCTATTCCTATCAAATTACTCACTGTTGCCTGATTTTTGTGTAAATGTGGCTCTAAATCTTTGATGATTGTTTCTATCAATGGTTTAAATTCAATTCTTTTCGCGGACAAAAATTTTTCGGGGTTTTCGGTCGGATGTATGCTTATTAAAGATTCAATCATCCGCAGTTGGGATTCATTGGCTTTAATCATACGCTCGATAAAAGAACGCGGTAGATTAATATTATCGCTAGGGTTTTTCATAAAATTATTCAGTAACATTGATGTTCCCATTATTGAAGTACGCATTTCGTGGGAAACTGTATGTAAAAGAACTTCTTTGCGGCGACTTAGTTCTTGCACTTCACAACATTTTTGCTGTAATTGATGTGTGCGTTCTGCTACTTGTTGCTCTAAATTCACATTGAGAAGTTGTACCTGTTGATAAAGTGTAGCTAATTCTGCTTCAGCACGTTTGCGTTCAGTAATATCTGTAGTAACGGCTAATAAATATTTAATGTTATCAAATTCAATAATTTCTGCGGAAACCAGCGCTACTAAAATCTCACCTGATTGATGACGAAATAAACATTCAAAATTGCGGACGCTGCCTTGTGACTGCAATAACTGTTGCAGTTTAACACGATCTTGCGGATTAACCCAAAGATTCAATTCTAGAGAAGTTTTACCAATTACTTCTGAACGGTTATAACCAATAGTGCGAAGAAAAGTATTATTAACTTCTAAATAAGACCCTTCTTGAAGAGTGCTAATAGTAATGGCATCAGGACTAGAACGAAAAGCAATAGCAAATTTTTCTAATGATTGTTGTGATGCTAAATCTTTGGGTTGACGTTCAGTAATATCTACTAGCCAACCATTCCAGATTATACTTCCTTCTGGAAGAGTTTCTGGGTAAGCAGCAGCTTGCAGCGACTTGATGAAACCAGATTGGGTAATGATACGACCTTCCCAATTCCAAGGTTGGCATTTTGCTACAGCCGCTAATAGCGAGATCTTGTAGCTATCAAGGTCATCTGGATGAACCAGGCGCGATATTTGAGTTGAATCTATTTTTATTACTTCTGGCGGCAACTCTAATAATGAAAGGCAGTTAGCACTAATAAAAGGTACAAATAAATCATTATCAGGAGATTGTATGAGTTGAAAGATTGTACATATCATATTAACCACCCTTATTCACATCTGATAGTAATGGATCGATTACTTTTATCTTTAAAGGTAATCTTTGGGTGTGCGATCGCGCTTCCTCCAATTAATTCACCCATTTGGGTGATGTGCAAATCTTCATTTTCTATATAAACAAAGCATTGAACTATAGTTAAAAATATTTACGGAATCTATCACCTAACTATTGATTTACTTAAAAGTAAAACATCTAGTGGCTTTCATTTAATCACATGACTGTAAATTTTAGATGTTTTTTTGTTAATTATTTTTACTAGAGGGACAAATGTTTCCATCAAAAGAACTAATACAAAGTTTAGCTTTTTTAACAGTTACAGTTGTTGCTGGCACATCTTTATATGAGAATGTGCAGCTTAAAGCTACAGCTAATATTCCACCAACAACTGTAAGCTTAAACTCTACTCCAGGTAATATTTGGAGAAACACACTTACCCCCAGAACTATTGCGAATAACTGGCGCGTATATGCTTGTGAAGGCAATGCACCTTTACTATGTGTTAGCGAAAAAGGTAAATTCGCAGGCACTGTGGAGATGGCACGCTATTCTATTAAAATGTTGCCTGATTTTCGGAAAATGTTAACTGATGCGGGTATTTCCCCAGAAAAAACTAACTATCAAAACCCTAAGTATAAAAGACAGATTTTAACAGCACTAAACGCTTGGGTAGCTAACCATTATGCTGTTATTGCTAAAGACAGGCAAATTGGGTATGGCAGCAAATATAGTTTTTTGCCTACAAATCCAGAAGCAGTAACGGTAGGAAGTTTGCCAGCTTTGCGTTATGGGTTTACGGGTAGACAACAGAATGGCAGTTTACAAGAACACCAAATTGGCTATGTTGCCTTTGATGGTAAAACACTTTATATAATCAAAACAGGTTTTGATCCAGGTGGCGATACCGGAACCTTGAAAACGGCAACACAGCTACGTAGTTTCCAACCCCATTTATCAAAAGTTGTGACTCAACTGCGGTTAGCGTTTTCCAAATAATCGAAAAAATAGTTAACTGTCTTAAGATACAGCGTGGGCATTTAGCTCACTTTTTTAATCTTGTTAAGATTTGAATCGAATAGCACGTAGAGGCGGCTCATTCGGCAGACTCAGGGCAGGGTTTTGGAAAGTTATTTGTCCAACGAATACGGTTATCTGCTAAACCCACCCCTACAAAGTGTGTTTTATTTTTCGGAGAAATTGGTATTCATTGATTTGACTCTAATTGACTTGCAATCACCCGATTGGGTGAACCTATCGTAGGAAGACGCTGTTGGCTTGTTGTTTGTAATCTTATAGTAACCTTAAAAGCTCCCCAATTTAGGTGATGGATACTTAAAAGGTTATTGAAATAGGGATACTAATATGTTTAGAAGCAAGCAAAATAGTTCATTACCTAGCCATTTAACTCTTGAGCCAAATCAAGCATTGAGAGTACCAGATTCAGTACATGAAATTCAAGTATTATCAGGTTGCGCTTGGGTAACTGTTGCAGGTCAAGATATTATTTTATGCGATCAACAATCAGCCTCAATTCCTCAGAGTCGATATGGAGCGATTATTTCTCCTATCAATAAAGAGACATTAGAATTAGATTTACGATAAATTGCTGCAAATTGATTCAACAGTTTCACTAGCCATCGTCTACAAGGCAATTTTTAGAATACAGGCAAAATAATTTAAAAATTGTTGAGAATGAGTTACATATTGAATGGGAATGAGATGAGCAAGTTTTAGCTGTTAATTTTCAGCAAAAGCTTGTTATTTCTTTTCTTACTAAGTAGGTTAGCATAAATAAACGTATAGGAATTTTTCTAGTCACCAATCACCAGTCCCCAGCCCTAGTGATTAAAAATAACGTTTAATTTTACTCACATACCAACTCTAAGTATTTACAAAATCTAACTACCTTTAATGCTAATGTTGGGATGAATAAGTTAGCTCAAAAAAGACTTCAATCTCTTCATATTCTAGTTGATAATTAATTCTAAATAGTGAAAATTTGCCAGTAATAATAACACCTTTAATAGTGTTTTTAGCACCTTTTTGTTTATGTATTATTAGTAACGTTGATCTGGCAATCAAAAAAAATCATCATCGAGTTCTTAAACCAGGATAAAAATTCTTTTTTATAGAGCATGGATTGAGTGAAGATCCAAATATTCAAGTTTGGCAGAATCGCTTAAATATCAACAACATAGGTGCTTTTACATAATTGCCTGCTGCTATAGTGGCGATCGCCCCAATAGTAACACTGCGCCTACATCTATTAATGAAGTACCAGGGGCAGGTACAATATGTCAGTCAGAGCCAAAAACTGTAGCGGAAAATTAAGTTTTTAAGTTATTCAGATGTAGTGGTGTACAAACTGGCAATAACCTATCGTCTGGTGATACCACTCTTTTAGCTTTGGCGCTAGTTTCAAATAAGGCATAGCAGTAGTGGACAAGGTGCTAAAGTTTTGCTTTTGAGAGAGGTGCAATGAACAAAAAGCAGCACACCCATACTTTAAAGTCACTAATTAGTGAAATTAAGCAAAATGAAGAGCGATTTAGGTTGATGGTAGAAGGTAGTGAACAAGTATTTTTTTACACTCACAATAATAACCATATATTTCAGTATCTTTCGTCATCAGTGCAAACTGTATTAGGATACGCACCAGAAGAATTAATTGGCAAACCTTATGAACTTACATTGACAGACGATCCCAGCAATGCAATGGTTATGGAATTAACAGATCAGGCTTTGCTGACAGGCGATCGCTCTGCTCCTTATATCGCAGTTATGAAGCATAAAGACGGTCGTTCTTTGTTTGCCGAAATTGTAGAAACTCCTATTAAAATAGGCGGGCGTGTAGTGGGAATGAAAGGCTTTGCCCGCGATATTACTGAGCGCAAACTAGCTGAAATAGAATTACGAAACTCTGAAAAAAGAGAACGCCTATTAGCAGAAATTGCTTTAAAAATTCGGGAGTCATTAGACCTTAATCAAATTTTTGCCACAACAGTTATAGAAGTAAGGAATTTTCTACAAGCAGATCGTGTTTATATCGGTTATTGTGGCGGTAATTTACCACCACAAGTTATTGCTGAATCTGTTAAGAGTGAATTCCCTAAACTATTAAACTTTATCCCAGATGATAATTTATTAGCAGAAATCAAAACAATTTTTAAACAAGAGGCTGCTCAAGCTGTTGATGATTTTAGCAAGGTTCAGCTTACACCGCATCGGGCGCGGGCGATCGCTGCTATTCAAGCAAAAGCTAGCTTAAGTGTACCGTTAATGGTAAAAGGGGAATTTTTTGGGGTATTAGTTGCTAATCAATGTTCTGCACCTCGACATTGGCAGCAGTTTGAGATTGACCTATTAGAAGAATTAGCAACCCAAGTAGTAATTGCTATTCAACAAGCACAACTTTTTCAACAAGTACAAGCCTTGAATGCCAATTTAGAACGAAAAGTAGAGGAACGGACGGTTCAATTATTGCAAAAAATGGAAGAGTTGCAGAATTTATATCAACATCAAGATGAGTTTTTACACGCAGTTTCCCACGATCTGCGAACTCCGATTATGGGAACATTGATGTTGTTGAAGAATTGGCAACAATCATCTGCGAAGACAATTTCTATACCTCGTAAAATTTTAGACAGGATGATTGAAAGTAGCGATCGCCAGCTTAATTTAATTAATTCCTTGTTAGAAACTCATGCTACTGAAGTTAGTGGCATTGCTCTCCAGCGTAAATCAGTACAACTACGCACCCTAATTCAATCTATTGCTGAAGACTTGGAACCACTTTTAACTAAAAATCAGGCTAAATTAAATAATTTAGTGCTATCTGATTTGCCATTAATTGATGCCGACTCATTACAGTTGCGGCGGGTTTTAGAAAATCTTCTCAGTAACGCAATTAATCATAATCCCCCTGGATTGCAATTGACTATACAAGCCAGTATTGAGGAGGACATGATTTGCTGTTTGGTGCAAGATAATGGCATAGGGATGACAGAAGCACAAAGCGAACAACTATTTGAACGATATGCTAGAGGCGATCGCTCTCGTTCTACAGGTATTGGCTTAGGTTTGTACCTTTGTCGGCAAATTATCACCGCGCATGGAGGGCAGATTGGAGTTAAAAGTAGCCTTGATGCAGGAGCAACAGTCTGGTTTACATTACCTTTAGTAACTACATCAACATAGGATAATCAAACGTTTAAATTTCAAAATTTACAGCTAATGAATATGTCAAAAGAATCTTCCCCTTTAAGAATTTTAATTGTCGAAGATGACCCAATGATGCAACTGGGTTTAGAGCAATCATTATTGAGTTATTCTCAGTTTGAAGTGATTGAACAAGCAGAAGATGGTTATTTAGGTGTAGAAGCAGCTTTAAAACTCAAACCGGATTTGGTGATTATGGATATTGGTTTACCTCGCCTCGATGGTATTGCTGCAACTCAAAAAATCAAGGAAGCACTACCGGATGTGCGAGTAGTAGTTTTAACTTCTCACACAACCGAAACCGAAGTAGTTGCAGCCCTTTCTAGTGGTGCAGATGCTTATTGTGTCAAGGGTACAAGTGTAGATAGATTATTAACTGCGATCGCCGCCGCGCAAGAGGGAGCAACTTACCTCGATCCGCAAATTGCCAGAAAAGTGATCGATCATCTCCAACCCCCCGCACCTGAACCCAATAAAAATATTGCTCAACTTTCAGAACGAGAATTGGAAGTTTTAAAACTCATGGTGGAAGGACGCAGTAACCCAGAAATTGCTGCCGCTTTATACTTGAGTCCCAATACCATCAAAACTCATGTACGCGGCATTATGAATAAGCTAGCTGTAGACGATCGCGTACAAGCTGCGGTTGTAGCTTTACGTTCTGGATTAGTTTGAGCTAAGATTGGGCATCAATTTTGAGAATCGCTTCGGTAGAAATAGCTTATACAATCATTTGATTACCTGTAAGCCTTTTTCAGTCTATCTGTGGTTAAGCTGTTGTGTAGCTGACAGAGGGATAGCTGAGTGCTGACCGCTATATAAGTCAAGTTGGAAGTTTCTGAATAATCGGACAAATTGTTTCTTCACGATGTTCAGGAATGCTTGTCCAACCAGACAGGAGACCTTGGAGTTCCTGCTTAAAAATTTGCAGTTGTTGAATTTGTAGCTCAATCGCTAAGAGCTTGTCTTCCAGCTTTACTTTGATGTGTTCACAAGGCAAAGTACCTTGGTCATGTACATCAAGAAACTCTTTAATCTCCAATAGTGTTAACCCCAAACTTTGCGCTCGTTTAATAAATTTCAAGCGAGTGAATACATTTGAGTTGAATAAGCGATATCCGGCTTCAGTTCTACCAAATGTTTTGAGTAAACCTAATTCGTCATAATAGCGAATAGTTTTGATAGGAATTCCACTTTCTTTAGCAACAGCACCAATTCGTTTCAAATCTTTTTGGGCTAACATAGTTGGCTCCAGATTAAATTAATACAAACAAAAAAACTGGGAAGATTAAATTGAGTGAACTAATTAAACTTAAGACATTAGGGAGTAGATTGAGGAGTTAATGTTGCAGGTACGTTAGCACTCGCTGGCGACACAGTTGCACTCGCCACCGGATCAGATGCCTGAACTTCAACTACACCGCGAAACATATTCATGCCACAGGTAAACTCGTATTTACCTGGTTTTTCTGGTGTAAACTCAATAGCTGTAGTTTGATTGAGTGGCAGCGTTTGAGTAATGTGGAAGTCTGAGAATCGGACTTCTTCAAGACAACTGCTAGGGTCAAGGCGTTGAAAGTTGAGCCGCACAGGTTGACCCGTTTGAACTACAATCTGGCTTGGTTCGTAACCCCCATCAACCGTAACAGTAACCTCTTGAATTTCCCCTGAAGTAGTTGCTTGACGAGACTTAGGTTTGCTGAGTAGAAACCACCAAAGTTCTAAACCAATTAATCCCAATCCACCCAGTGTGACTGCAACCTTATTTCTCAATGGTTGTTCAATACGTTGGAATCCGGTCGATGCAGTAGTAGCGTGTTCATTTGGGTGCGTTTCGGCAGCAATTGCTCCTGAGATTGCCCCAAGTAGAAATCCGAATCCTGCCAATGTACCGAAGAATGTTGCTTTCTTAAACATTGTTCTTTCCTGTGCAATAAATAGACCTACTTTGGAAGTCAAAACTAAATAGAAAAGTAGAATTATTTAACTATCCAAGAGTTTTAGGCTGAAAGCTACGCAAACGCAGTGCATTCGTCACAACTGAAACAGAACTAAATGCCATTGCTGCACCTGCAATAATGGGGTTGAGCAGCCAGCCGAAGAATGGGAAGAGAATGCCTGCTGCAATAGGAATACCAGCAATGTTATAGATGAATGCAAAGAAGAGATTCTGACGAATGTTGCGAATTGTAGCGCGGCTGAGTTGGATAGCGGTGACGATTCCTTGCAAGTCACCAGAAATCAGGGTAATGTCAGAAGCAGCGATCGCTACATCAGTTCCAGTACCAATTGCCATTCCCACATCAGCTTGAGCCAAAGCTGGCGCATCATTAATCCCATCGCCAACCATTGCCACAATTTTTCCTTCAGACTGAAGTTTTTCAACAGTCTCAGCTTTTTGATCGGGGCGAACTTCAGCAAAAACTCGCTTAATACCTACTTCACGGGCAATTACTTTGGCAGTGCGACGATTATCTCCAGTCAACATTACCACTTCCAATCCCATTTTATGTAACGTGCGAATGGCATTGACGGAGGAGGGTTTCACGGCATCGGAAATTCCTATAATCGCTTCAACTTTGCCATTAACAGCAATCGCTATAACAGTCTTGCCCAAATATTCCAATCGCTCCCAATCTTTCTGCAAAACGCTGGTATCAATGCCGAGTTCGTTCATCCAACGATGCGTACCTATTTGCACCTGTTGATTTGATACATATCCTTGAACACCACTGCCTGCGACTGCTTCAAACTCTTGTGAATCAGTTAACTCTATCCCCTGAAATTTAGCATATTGCACTACGGCTTCTGCGAGAGGATGTTCGGAGTTACGTTCAACAGATGCGGCTTGGCGTAACAGTTTTAGTTCGTTACTATTAGCTGTACCATTGACAGTGACGAAATCAGTGACAGTAGGTTTGCCTTGGGTAATCGTACCTGTTTTATCAAGAACAACAGTGTTTAACTTGTGTGCTAGTTCTAAACTATCTGCACCTTTGATCAAAATGCCATTTTCTGCACCTTTACCCGTTCCCACCATAATCGAGGTAGGTGTTGCCAAACCCAGCGCACAGGGACAAGCAATGATTAGTACACCTACTGTGGTAATTAATGCCATCGTGACATTGCCCATAATGTTGTACCAGATCAGGAAAGTGGCGATCGCGATCGCAATAACTACAGGTACAAACCACCTAGTTACTTGATCTGCCAATTGTTGAATCGGTGCTTTAGAACCTTGTGCTTGCTGCACCAGAAGTACAATTTGAGCGAGAAATGTATCCTTGCCAACTCGCGTAGCATGGAATTTGAAGCTACCAGTTTTGTTAATTGTCGCTCCAATTACTTCATCGCCAGCTTGCTTTTTCACTGGGGAACTCTCACCTGTAACCATTGCTTCATCAATGGTTGAAGAACCTTCGATGATCTCGCCATCGGTGGGAATTTTTTCACCTGGGCGCACTAAAATCACATCTCCTTTCATTACTTCAGAGATGGGAATATCAACCTCTTTACCATTGCGAAATACCCTAGCCGTTTTAGCTTGCAACCCCATAAGTTGGCGAATAGCTTCTGATGTTTGTCCCTTAGCGCGATTCTCCAGCAGTCGCCCTAGCAAAATCAACGTCACAACAACTGCCGCCACTTCGTAATACACATCTGTGGGCAATTTTTGATCTGTAAAAAACTTAGGATAGATTGTTGGAAATAACGAATAAAGGTAAGCTGCACCTGTGCCAACTGCTACCAATGTATCCATTGTTGCTGCATGGTTACGAAGTGCTTTCTTAGCATTGATAAAGAAGGATGCACCACACCAAAATAGTACTGGCGTTGTCAGCACTAACTGTAACCAAGGATTGTGCAACCATATTGGAATAAAAGGAATCGGCAAACCTGTCATCATTGGTAACGAACCAATGACTAGAATGGCGCTAATAATTCCACTTACCCAAACTTTTGTGACTAATTCCCGCTTTTCTGCTTGGCGGGTTTGGCGTTCTGCATCATCGTCGGCGGCGAATACATCATCTTGCATCGGTTGAGCCGAGTATCCCACTGCATCCACTGCATCACAAATTGTCTTTATATCAGTTTTTTTTGAGTCGTAGATAACAGCTGCTTGCTCTGCCCCGAAATTAACGCTACATTCACTTACACCTGCAACAGAGCGAATTGCATCTTCAATTGTATTGGCACATGAGGCACAACTCATGCCCCGCAGTTTCAAATTAGTGTTTTCCATTCAATACCTCCTCTATGAAACCTAGACTTCCATTGCTCTTGTTCAGCTAAAAGCTAATTGCGGGCGTGCTAATCGCTATGCGCGTTAACGAACCACCGTATAACCTGCGGAGACTATTGCCTCAGTAATGGCAGATTCAGATGCGATCATTTCGATGCTGACAAACTTAGTTTTTGGATCAGCTTGAACCGTTGCGTCTGGTGTGATCGCCATGACTGCTTTGGTAATGGTTTCCCCGCAAGCAGAACACGCCATGTTGGGAACTTTGATTTGTAATTTCATCGTGCAAATTTCTCTGAACTACTCTCATCTTGAATGCTCCACTCCACTGGAGAGTCAAGGAGTAGTAATGGCAAATTTTTACGGTCTATCTATATGAGTAGGACATAGCTGGTTTTATGGGAACTTCCTTATTAAGGAGGTCAAAGCGATAAAACGTATAACCCCATTGCCAGTTCAATTTCATCCTGATTTCATTTTCAAGTGCCATTCAAATAGAGGTAATTAACTAGGGGATTTCGTGGCACATCGTCAACTGGAATGTGAGAAACCTATTGCTAGCAGTGCTAAGGGTCACGCTGCTACTAGCAAACAGCCGTTTACCTACTACTGATACTGGGCTAGAACGTAAAGTGATCAGTTTATTTATTAATTGTTTTAGATGAGGAGTAAACCAATACAGTTATTCAAATCCACCTTAGTTATTCTCGCCAGTATAGGATACTTTTGTTAGGAGCTTGTAGTAACAGCAATCAAGCTTCTGATTCAGCTAGTAATCAATCGCCTACTACCACTGAAACTACACCAAAATCAGAAACCGCAGCTAAAAATGAAATATTACATGGTGGTTCACAGGCAAAAAATGCTCAAGTTGTTGAATCTGGAGCATAGCATTTAGAGTTAGTGCCTGAACCAGAAGCTAATGGAACTCCCTTGAATTTTTATATGCAAAAAGGTGACAATCACGAAGCTATAACTGATGCTAAAGTTACTACTCAAGTTCAACTACCTGACGGTACTCAAACGACAGTTCCTCTTACTTATGATGCAGAAAAAAAACACCCAACGCCCTTTTCAATTCCCTCGGAGCTGGATTACTATTGATTAAGTCTTTTAAAGCTTGAATTCTGTTTTCTTTCGATTCAGACATCATTATTGACTTTACTCAATTACACTTCTATTTTATTATTTCCTAACTAGCTTTTTTCACAAATTATTTAGACTCGCTATATAAATGTGGCAATAATTTTATTTGATTTTATTTTGAGCAATTAATGATTTAAAAAACTGGTTTTATATGAACCATCTTCAAAAACAAAGTTTTAAACATTAATAGTTAAATTAAAGTTAACATCAACTTAAATCTATTTCTGAAAAAACAATTATTGTTAATAATTGCCGATATTTAACCAACTGTTAATATTGATTTAAATAATCTTTTAATTAATTGAAATTAGAATGATTTTTTGTAAAGCCAAAAGATATAAATTTAAATCAAATGATTTCTTTATCAAGGCGTAAATTTTTCACGCTAGCTGGTGCCAGCGCTGTCGGCGTGACTATGGTTTCTCCTCTAGAAGCTTTTTATGCCAGAGTAGCGAATGGTCAAGTTGCTCGTGGCCTTGGCTATGGGCCACTATCACCTAAGCTGCCTGAAAATGCGGATGAACTCCAGGGTGTGATTCGTGGTGGAATTGACTTGGGGAGACAGCCATTGTTGGAGCTCCCACAGGGGTTTAACTACACTGCTATCTCAATTACGGGTCAACCCATGAATGATGGCGGAACTGTACCCGCTTTACACGACGGCATGGCTGCCTTCCAAGGCCCTAACAACACCACAATTTTGGTGCGAAATCACGAAGTTGGTGCTAATGGTTCTAATCCCGTCCGTACTTCTAAACTATACGACCAGCTTGGGGGTGGCACAGTAACTCTAGTGGTCGGTTCCGATCGCCGGGTAAAATCGCAGTATGCTTCTCTAGGCGGTACGATTCGTAACTGTGCTGGTGGGCCAACTCCCTGGGGTTCTTGGATTACCTGCGAAGAAAACGTTTCTGTTACTCCATTAACCAACAAGAAGCATGGTTACAACTTTGAGGTTCCGGCAACAGCCAATATGGTTGTTGCTGACCCAGTGCCTTTAGTAGCAATGGGTCGTTTTAACCATGAAGCGATCGCAGTTGAACCAGAAACTGGTTGGGTCTATGAAACTGAAGATCGGGGTGATAGTCTTTTCTATCGCTTCCGCCCTAATCAACCTGGTAACTTACGCAATGGTGGCGTACTTGAAGCTTTAAAGATAACTGAGCCTAGAGCAGTTAATATTAATGTTAATAGTACAGGTAGTATCAATACTACCACAGGATTTCGGCAATTGAAAGGGGTGCCTTTATCGGTCACTTGGGTGAAGATCGATGATGTTGATCCTGTTGGTGATACGGTTCGGGTAGAAGGGAGAAACAAAGGAGCAACCCGCTTTTCACGAGGTGAAGGTGCGTGGTATGGCAATGGCTTAACTTACTTTGTCTGTAGTGACGGTGGCAATGATAGAGTAGGGCAAGTCTTTGCCTATAAATCAAATCCCAATGACCCTACCGCTCTTCTGTCACTTTAAGCAGAGGAAAAGTGATAATCCGGTTTAAACTCAATCTGTCGCATAGGGTTAGGGAAGAAATTCATCAAAGAAATCAGCCTGGGAAATCCTAAAGACAACTGAGGTATAGGAAATACGTTTAA